>NZ_JAUBUJ010000088.1:0-37092 GCF_036705405.1 Microcoleus sp. B13-B6 | reverse complement strand
ACTGTTGACTGTTGACTGTTGACTGTTGACTGTTGACTGTTGACTGTTGACTGTTGACTGTTGACTGTTGACTGTGGGCAGTGGGCAGTGGGCAGTGGGCAGTGGTCAGGAAGTAATTTTTGCTTTTTTTCAAACAACCT
This sequence comes from Microcoleus sp. B13-B6, assembly GCF_036705405.1. NCBI lineage: Bacteria > Bacillati > Cyanobacteriota > Cyanophyceae > Oscillatoriales > Microcoleaceae > Microcoleus > Microcoleus sp. B13-B6. The sequence goes on along the minus strand of NZ_JAUBUJ010000088.1, from coordinate 36,952 downwards.
TGAGCCTTAATTTATTACCATTTTTTTGCTCAAAAGTCAATAGGTTGCACGGGATATTAATGAATCAGTCGGGAGAAAGAGGATGTTATCAGAATATATCAATAAATTAAGAGATGTAAGAACACTAAAGACCTTAAGAGGAGAAACGACTGATGGTAGCTACCTTAGAAGATACCAAGCGCCAAGCGATCGCGATGAAATTAGCAGACATGAAAGCGCTGCAAAATCTGTTGATCGCCAACGAGCAATTGTTCATCAATTCCTGCAACGACTCCGAACTAGCCCAGCGCTTCCGGGATATGCTCGAGGACGATCGCAAAAACTTGGGCGTATTAGAAACCGTAATCGTTCAATACGGAATTCAAACCGAGCCCAAAGAAACCAGCGCCAAAATGATTGAAGAAGTTCAGAAACTCATGCAAGGTTCTGAACTCACATTGTTTGAAAAAGTCACCCAGCACGAACTGCTCAAACACAAACAAACAATGGCCGGTTTGTTAATTCACAAAGCTGCTCAAGTAGTCGGCGCCGACATCGAAGCTGCCATTACCCCGCTCAACACAGTTAACTTTGAGAACCGCGCTCACCAAGAACAACTCAAAGGAGTTCTCGAAATTTTAGGCGTGCGCGAACTAACCGGCAAAGACCCCGACCAAGGCGTTTGGGCTCGCGTGCAAGATGCAATGGCAGCCATGACAGGCATCATCGGCGGTGCAGTTACCCGCAGCAAAGATGAGATGAACATCACCGAAATCATCTCAATGGATCACCGCAAAACCGATACCCTATTTATGGAAATCGCAAGCACCGACGATCCTCAAAAACTGCAAGAATTCTTCGGTCAACTTTACAAAGACCTCAGCGTTCACGCAGAAGCAGAAGAACAAGTTGTTTATCCCGCAGTTCGCAGCTACTACGGCAATACTCAAGAACTGTACAGCGAGCAAGCAGAAATGAAGCAGATGCTTGCCCAAATTAAGGCTCTCAACCCTAGTTCTTCTGATTTCAAAGACCAAATCAAACAGCTCCAAACAGCGGTTAAAGATCACATTCGACAAGAAGAAAACGATATGTTCCCTCACATTCGCCGCAACTTGAGCGAAGCACAAATGGAACAAATGGCTACTCAATTCAAAGCAGCCAAAAGCACTATCCAGCAAGAAATGGCTAACCTGAGCTAATTCAGCAGCAAGCTAATTGTAGCTCTAGCTGAGCTCAAAACTAGCTAAACTGCAACCTATCAATCCCGCTACCCACGTAGCGGGATTACTGTTTTTTTGAAAGACAATTTTAAAAAATAAATATATTATTTATTTGTAGGGGCGGGTTTCACGAAAGATACAGCATATTCCATGTATATGCGGTACACACAATCTTGTCGTAAGTAAGGTGCGTCGCCACCAGTCAATCTGCAAGTTTCATTAAACATGAGCAGCGACGCACCCTACATAACAATGTACCAACAATTAAGGCGGATACTGTACTTCATGAACCACCGAATATGCTGTATTTTGGGAAATTCATAATATAAATAAACCCGCCCCCCGATTTGTAGAGGGCGGGTTTATTTAGATTATGAATTACATCAAAGATTTTCGGTAAAACCCGCCCCTACGAGCATTGGAAGCAAGAAGATTTTAGCCGTTAATCACAGATCCTCCGTTGGGATGCAAAATTTGACCCGTCATGTAAGACGAATCTTTGGAAGCTAAAAACACGTAACTGGGGGCCACTTCATCGGGTTGACCGGCGCGTCCCAAGGCTGTGTCTGCACCAAATTTCTCCACTTTTTCTTCAGGGAAAGTTGCAGGAATTAGAGGCGTCCAAATCGGGCCGGGGGCGACTCCGTTGACGCGAATTCCTTTCTCAGCTAAACTTTGAGACAAAGAGCGAGTAAAGGCAACAATTGCTCCTTTTGTGGAGGAGTAATCTAGCAATTGTTGATTGCCTTTGTAGGCGGTGACTGAGGTAGTGTTGATAATTGCACTTCCTTCTTGGAGGTGTTTGAGAGCGGCTTTTGTGAGGTAAAACATTGAGAAAATGTTGGTACGGAAGGTGCGCTCTAATTGTTCGGCGGTGATGTCTTCAATGCTTTCTTGGGGATGTTGTTCGGCGGCGTTGTTGACGAGGATGTCGAGGCGGCCGAATTCTTTCACTGTTTGTTCTACAAGGTTTTGACAGACGCTTTCATCGCCGATGTCGCCGGCGATCGCAATACAGCGTCGGCCTTGTTGTTCGATCGCCTCTTTGGTCTTTTTGGCATCATCATCTTCGTTAAGATAGCTGATGACTACGTTAGCGCCTTCCTTGGCAAAGGCGATCGCCACTGCACGCCCGATACCGCTGTCTCCGCCAGTAATTAAGGCTACTTTGTCCCGCAATTTGTCGCTACCGCGATATCCCTCCGCGAAGGATTGAGGTTGCGGGGTCATCTCGGATTCAATACCGGGTTGCTGTTCTTGATGTTGAGCCGGATTAATCTTCTGTTCGGTTGGCATAAAAAATTCCTCTAACTTCTACCTCTATAAATAAAGGTTTTCTGTAACTAGGGAATCGCTCTTTTTGCCGATCGCGCTCTACCACTAAAGACAGTAATTAAAGAGATAAATAAACCCCCCTTCCGAACTCATGATTGTGGCGGGCTGGTTTATATAAATTGTGAGTTTTCCTCAAAGATTGTCGGTAAAACCCGCCCCTAGGAGCATCGGGATATATGTGTTGTAGAGGCGGGTTTCACGAAAAATATTTCCGGTAATTAAAGAAATCGATAAACCCGCCCCGCGAGCCTCTAATTATTGTCAAAACAGCAAAAAGCACGCCAAAACATGATTTGACGTGCAGTTTAAACAAGCTAGTTGCTAATTGCTGAGTCTCAAACTAGAGACCTAACTTAAGATTAAAGCAGCGAATTCGTAGTAGGCTTAGGAGGAACGACGAACAATGATTCATCACGCTTCTGAGCTTCTAAAAACGGTAGGATCGCAGCCTGTGCCCCCTCTTCCCACTTCTTGCCATTAACAACATTAGCCGCACCAGCATTATCAAGTACGATCGAGTTGTTAACAGAGGGACCAGATGGAGCAACCGAGCCGCCGTCGAGCAGAGGATCGGTACCAGTTGCCCGGTTCGGAGATTCACCAGTCACCGGATCGGTATTATCCATATCCTGGATGCTACTTAGTCTTACTATTCCCGATGGGTCTGGGGTCGTCACAGATGTCGTAGGCACTGTGTTAGGGCCCGGCACGTCAAAGCTAACCGGGTTGGGCCCAGTTGGGATGGGGAAATTGTTGGTAACGCCCGCAGTATTAAAAACTTCCAAAACCGAGTAGCTGGCTGGAGACAAATTATTAAACCGAGCAATACCAGCAGCATCAGTTCTCACCAGCGGTTCTGTTGCAGCATCGTAGCGACCGTTGCCGTTGAAATCCAAAGTGAAGGGCACATCGGCCAGGGGCGGTTCGTTTCCGTTGCGTATACCGTTGCGGTCGTCATCTCGGAATTTAGGAACCAAGAGGTCATAGCGGCGAGAGTTACCCACCAAAGCACAAGTAAAGGTTTGATTCGCACCGAGAACAATATCCAGCGGTTGAGTCGTTTTGAAGAAGCCCGAAGGTAATACTTCCCGAACGCTGTAATTGCCAGGGCGCAAATTGGTGAATGCAAAGGTACCAAACTGATCGGTAATAGAAGTGGGCTCTGTTGCTTGCAACACACCGTCACCATTGGTATCGATAGCAATGGTGACACCAGCAATAGCTGGTTCATTGCCATCTCGATAACCGTTTAGGTTGAAGTCCTCAAACTTGCACCCGGTGATATTGCTGTTGCGTGTGTTGGCAAAGGTAACGTTGGCGTCCTGAGTGTTCAGGGTAACATCAACGCGATCGGGAGTAGAAGGCGAGAAATTCGGCGGTACCACTTCTCGGACGACATAGTTGCCCGGTGACAAGTTGGTAAAGGCAGCTCTTCCCTGCTCATTTGTGCTCAGTTGCTGTTCTCCAGTGTCAGGAGTGCCGTTATTGTTGGTGTCCAGGAAGACACTGATACCCCTAATTGGCGCTTCACCCTGATTTGGTTCGTAGCGACCGTTGGCATTCAAGTCGTTGTATTTGAAGACATTGATGAGTGGTAGAGTGTTGCCCACACCTGCATTATTGCCAATACCCTCAGTAGCTCCAACCGGAGAAAAGGTAAGTGATGGTGAGGGGTTGGGGGCTGGTAAAGTTGTAACTGGCGCAGCAAAAATCGGCCGCTCACCAGTGGTGGCGATCGCTCTTTCACCGGCTTGTTGAACGCCGTCGCGGTTGGTGTCTACGAATTTAGGGTCGTTGGGTTTCAGCGTGTAGGTTGAGTCTGCTACTAGGAGCGGTTGCTCTTTGCTGATGGTACCCTGGAATCGCGCCTGCGGCCCTGGTGCCGAAACCAGAGCGGGGTTTGGAGTGGTTGCTACTGGAGCATTGAGGTTTCCTGGGGCACCGCCACCTACTTCTGCAGGCAGTACACCTGGAAAAATTTCCAAGACTCTGTAATTGCCAGCTCGCAAATCCTTGAAGGTAACGACTCCGTTCGCATCTGTGATGGCTATCGGTTCGGAGCCTGCTCCATCCCAGCGACCGTTCCCGTTCACATCTAAAATAAACGGTACTCGGGCAATGGGGGGTTCCAAGAGTCCATTAACAAGATTTCGCAAGCCGTTGCGGTCTTGGTCTCGAAACTTGTTAACTTCAATTTGATAGAGCGGAGTATCGCCAACTTGAGCGCAGGCAAATGTTTGACCTGCTGCTACTGTCACGTCCAGTACGGGAACGTTGCCGGGGGGAGTGCTTTGGGGAAAATCGTTTGTTTCTAAGGGTTCGGCGTTTGGAGGGTTATCGTTAACTTCTAGTCCGGTAACAGAACTAATCTGTCGTCTGATCCGTTCTTCCCGAATCTTGTAGGTTCCGGGTGCTACGTTGAACGACCATGCACCATTTTTGTCTGTTAAGGTGTTCTGTTCCCCTGCATCGCGTTGACCGTTGCCATTTGAATCAATATATATCCTGACATTTTTAATCCCCGGTTCATTCCCATCTCGGAAGCCGTCGGCATCTATGTCTAAATATTTGCATCCAACGATTCGGCTGCCTACATCGACTGGGCCGTTGCCAAAGAAAACGTTGACATTTCTGTTGCCAAGGGTGACAGCTAGGGGGTTGGGAGTAGTAGGGGTTAAACCAGGAGGTATTGCCGTTTCCGTGAGTACGTAATTGCCGGGGACAAGATTTATGAATGAGAACGCGCCGTTAGCGTCCGTCGTGGTTCGTAGCCCGGCATTTACTCCGGGTGATACTGTTGTGCTACCTGTTGCTGTTGCTGTTTGGATGAGAATGGGGACATTCGCCAGACCTGGTTCATTTGCCTGTCTGATGCCATCCCGGTTCTGGTCAAAGAACTTGATGCCTAAAATTGCCGGGCCAGCATTCCCAACCACAACTGGCTGTAATTGCTGGGCAATCCGCTCTTCCTTAGTTTCTGTCATGATTTCTCTCCTTCACACCTAAATCCACGTAAATTACAGACTACTGTATGGGTTGTAACTTGCTGAGTAGTTTTTACTAATAGCTGACAACCGCTACTCGATTTTACATACGTCTGCACTTGAGGTAATGTTCCCATCTCACACAACAATGCCTCAAGCTTTGTCGCTGGCAAGTATATCAGGTTTTGAAGAACCCTGGCAATTTGAGGGCAACATCTTCAGGATTTGCACGCCTTCTCTGTCCGTACATACTTGCTGTTTCGAGCTTTAAAAAGCCTAAGACTGACTTCTCCCCCCTGATATCAAGTCCGGCTGCATTGTTCTTGTTCGTCCTGGTTCGCTGTCCTAGGCGATCGCCTCCTCTGGGATTGCCAATGACAGATATCCCAGCATCGATCGATCTACCGGACTTGATATGACTTGCTTTGCCTGGAAATACGCTGATCGGGTTTGGGCAGGGCTGTTTCATTCTCACCAAAAACATGAATTTTGACTCTTGTAGTGCTACCCCTACTCCCCGTGCCTACCCCCGACCTAGACGATTTGAGCGGCAGGTCAGACCCAGAGGGCCGGCACGGGGAGTAGGGGTAGCACGGCCCCTAGGTCGAATGAAACAGCCCTGCGGGTTTGGGGGAATTACCTGATAGTTTCTCACTCACGGAGATGCTACTGCCTCTGAATCTTGCAACCAATATACAAGCCAGCTTCGGAGTTGCCGGAACTTAGGCTTGAGTGTTGGAGGTTGCCAACAATAGGGTATCACGCGATCGCCCTTTCACCTCTTCCTTATTTTTATCTGCGGTTTGGGATTCCGGGCGATCGAGCGAATGTGTCACCCTACATAACCCCGAAATCTCTCGCGCCCATCGGCACAAACGAGTGAGCGATCGCCCCTTTAATTAATTCATTTTTATTGACAAATTCACCGACTTGTGCATAAGTATCCAGACCGACATTCTGTGGCCCAATGTTAGGAATATTGCCTAAATTGGCAACAGGTCGATCGACCAAAAAATCACTAATTCGATAACTATCACGAGCCTCGCTCAAAAGCAAGCTATCCGCCCCCATATTACCCGCAGTTTCGGGCCAGGTATAGTTGCTGGCATCCGTCAGCAGGTCGCCCTTCAAGGATTTAGCCGACCAACCCTCAGCATCTGGCATCACCAAATCGATGCTGCTAGCCCGAATATCTGCGGAGACAACAACCACCGCAGGTGGAGTCGTTGGAATGAAACCGGGCGGCGGAACTTCGCGGACAACATAACTACCTACAGGAACGTTACGGAAACTGTAATTGCCCTGAACGTCGCTTAAGGTACTCGCTTCGCCCGGATCTAAACTGCTGTTGTTGTTGAGGTCGATGTAAATCTGAGTGTTGGCGATCGGCGGTTCCCCCGGATCTAGGCGGCCGTTAGCGTTAAAATCGTTAAATTTCACACCGCTGATCGTGCCAGTCACCAACACGTTACCAAAGCTGAGATTAGTGGCATTTGTGCCGTTACCCACGGTAATGGGAGTCGGATTAGGCGTGGTTTGTCGAAAACCGGGCTGCGGGACTTCCCTCACCACATAAGTCCCTGGAGGCAAATTGATAAAAGAGAAATTACCTTGGGGGTTTGTTAAAGTCGAAGGTTCGTTGGGGTCTCGGCCGCCGTTGTTGTTGAAATCAAGGTAAATCGGCCAGTTGGCAACTCTCGGTTCCGTCGGTTCGTTGATACCGTTACCGTTGAGGTCGTTGAACTTGAAGCCGCTGATGCTGCCGGTAGGAAAATTGTTGCCGAAATTGACGCCGACAACATTGGTATTGCCAGTTATGTCGATCGGGCCTGGATTTGGCGTAGTCTGTACCCATCCCGGTTGCTGGACTTCCCTCACCAAATACCGGCCGGGAGAAACATTGGCAAAAGTGTAGTTGCCTTGGGGGTTTGTGATGGTGTTGGGTTCGCCGGGCTCAAAGCTGCCGTTGCCGTTGAGGTCGATGTAAATTGGCCAGTTAGCCAGAGGCGGGTCTGTCGCATCTCTGACGCTGTTGGCATTGAGGTCGTTGTATTTGAGACCGCTGATGCTGCCGACAAAAAAGACATTGCCAAAATTGATGTTGTTGACAGTCGCGTTGGAAGTAACGTTAACCGGGCCGGGGTCAGGCGTGGTTTGGCGAAAACCCGGTTGCTGGACTTCTCTGACCAAATATGTACCTGCGGGAATATTGACAAAAGCGTAATTGCCCTGAGCGTTTGTCAAAGTAACCGGTTCGCCACCGTCGAGCCTGTTGTTGCGGTTGAGGTCGAGGTAAATTTGCCAGTTAGCTAGCCCTTGTTCCCCAGGATCTCGGCTGCTGTTGTTGTTGATGTCGTTGAATTTTGTCCCTGCGATCGTCCCTGCGTTAAAGTTGTTGCCAAAATTGATATTGCCAGCATTTGTGCCGCTGGTAATCGTGATGGGTGCGGGATTTGGGGTAGTTTGGCGAAAGTTCGGCTGCTGGACTTCCCTAACTTGGTAAGTTCCCGGCGGCAGGTTGGCGAAGATGTAGTTGCCTTGCGGGTTTGTGAGGGTGGAAGGTTCGTTAAACTCAGGCTGGCCGTTGTTGTTGAGGTCGAGGTAGATTTGCCAGTTGGGAATGGGGAATTCTCCAGGATCTGGGCGGCCGTTGGCGTTGAGGTCGTTGTATTTGGTGCCGCTGATGCTGCCGACTTGGAAGTTCCCGATGTTGACGTTGCCGATGTCTATTTGGCTGGCGGTTATGGATTCGGACATGGTGTTGCTGGGGCCCAATGAACGCGGTTCAATGTTTTCTGTAGGGCAATCTAGCAGTTTTTTTGCCAATTGCAGCTATTTCAGGGGATAAATTATTTTTAGGAAAGGGAAGGGAGGGGAATCAGAAATGCCCAATGCCCCATGCCCCATGCCCCATGCCCCATGCCCTGTTTGGCCGATGCGTAAATTTTTTCCAGATTTGATGTACGATCGCTACCAGTTTTGCAGAGGTCGAATTCCCAATGTCCCAAAACTTGACAGCAAGCTGGAATGACGCCCGCGAGGTTCCCAGTTTGCTCTTCGGCTGGAGTTTGTGCGGTTTATTGGCAATGAGCTCGATCGCCCCTACTCCTGCTGTCGCACAGCTACCTACCTCCGAACAGAGTAACAGCAATAGCCCGATCGCTCAAACAGGTGCGATCGTCCGCCCCACGCTCAAATTGGGCAGCCGCGGCTCGGAAGTCATCGAACTCCAAGCTGCTCTTCAATTGTTGGGCTTTTATACTGGCACTGTAGACGGGATTTTCTCACAAAGCACCGCTAGAGCTGTGTCTCAGTTCCAGGAAGCAGCAGGCCTGCCTCCCGACGCCATAGTCGGTCAAGATACTTGGAACCGGCTGTTTCCTGCGACTCGGAGCGCGATGGTCGAAAACCCCACAGCCAACATTCCCCCAACTGCCGACAACTCAGAGATTAGCCCCGAAGCGCAGCCCACCAATTTTCCCGTTTTAAGAAGACGAATGCGCGGGCCGGCAGTCAGAGATTTGCAAGAACGGCTGCGGGCCAAGGGATTTTTGCGCGTGAGTGCTGACGGCGTGTTTGGCCCGGAAACTCAAGCTGCTGTCAAGGCGGCTCAGCGACAATATCAACTGCCAGCAGACGGCATTGTCGGCCGCGCAACTTGGGAAGCTCTGCTGCGTTGACACCAAGCAAATAGTGCCGGCTATGCACGTTGCGGTATCGGGCGATCGTACAAATTGTTAATAATCGCTTTTGGAAGTATTTCGTCACATCAAAAAGTGTCAAGTTTGGTAAACAAAGTGTTTTTAGGCGCGCAGTTGGTGTTAACTTAAAAACATGAGGGGCAAAACCAAGAAGCACAAAAAACTTGGATAAAAAATTTGGAATTAGAGTATTTGTCCCGATCGGCTCTAGTTCGCAGGCAACGCCTGAACCGTGTAGCTTATTAGCACAGAAAGGTTGATATTGCGATTCGTATTGGTTAGATAGCTTGAGGCTATTGGATTAATCAAAAGTTGCGATCGCAGAACAGTCAAACACAGAAGTCTGAATAGACTCCGCTGATAGCTAGCTCGTATGCAGAGTAGTTGCAAGCAAAAAAGTCCACCTTAGTTGTAGTTGGCTGAAACTCAGCAGAGCTAAAAACCCACTTGAATCAACTGAATTTACAAACTTTTTAGGGTCTGGCATCCGATATGCTAGGCCCTAAAAGTTTTGATCGTTGACAGTTGACAGTTGACAGTTGATAGTTGACAGTTGACAGTTGACAGTTGACAGTTGACAGTTGACAGTTGACAGTTGATAGTTGACAGTTGATAGTTGACAGTTGATAGTTGACAGTTGATAGACCTCTGGCAAAAGTCCTTTTAATAAAATTTTGGAACGGGCATCTTGCCCGTCCTAGTTATTTTTGAAAGAGGTCTAATGACTACTGACTACTGACTAATGACTACTGACTAATGACCATTTCATTTAATTTCTTCAATTCGAGCATTCAAACCGTTAGCGCTGAGCATTTGTAGCAATTCCTCAGCTTTTTCGCGTTCCCGAAAAGCACCGGCTTGCATCACGGGTCGCCCGCTGGCAAAACTGCGAAAAGCACCGGGAACGAGGGATTGCATTTTTTGTCGATCGCCCCAACTGTTGGCATCCACCACAACTCGATAGCGCAAACCCAAAGCAGACGGTCGATCGAACGACGGCGAATTATCCGCGGCATCGGGCCAAGAATTCCCCCCTAAAGCAGCAGGTACATAGCCGCCCCTTCCGATCGGAATGTTGCGGCCCGGAACCGGCAATCTACCTTCGGAAGCAACCGAACTCGAACTATCAAAATTGGGAGGAATCATTGGTTGCTGTACCGAACTTTCCGAAACTGATCGATAATTCGGATCGGGCACAGGAATTGCGATCGTCCCTGGGACTACCGATGAAGCACCGACATTCCTCCCAGAAAGCTCTTGCTGCAACTGAGCGCTTGGCGGTGCCGATAGATTTTGCACTGGTCGCCTGGAAACGGGCGCAGGCGGGGGAAGTGGCGCTCTTTCAACTCTGGGGCTTAGCCGTCCGGGGGTGTAAGCAGGGAGAGAAGTGTCGGGGCCACCGATGTTGGGAGGTCGATCGGCTATACGCTGCAAAGCACTTCCCCCCATTGGCCCAGGGGTAAAAGTTCCCGCCACGTCAACCGATCCCGTCGTCCGGCTGCTCGACAATTGATTCCCGTAAGCTGGGATTACTTGACCTTTGGCCGCATTGTTGACATCGTACTGACCGTTGTTGCGAATGACATTGCCCCCCGGTTCGGCAGCAGTTCCCAAATCCGGCAGAGAGCTCGATATCGCCACAATTCCGTCCCGCCGATTACTCTCGATATAATTGTTACGCAGCACGGGTCTAGCATTAGCTTGCACCACCACGCCATCCTTATTGCGAGTAATTTTGTTGCCAATCAGCAGAGGCGAAGCGTTCTGCGCTACATTCACCCCAAATCCCGTGTTTTCAAACACATTATCTCGAACTTCCGGCTGGGAAGTGCCAAAAATCGTGATGCCGTTAGCTCCATTTTTCGAGAAAACATTCCCGCCAATCGTAGGCCTGGAAGTACCCACTACCGAAATGCCGTCGTGAGTGCTGCCAGAAAAAGTATTGTTAACAACCGTCGGAGAACTCGATTCGATCCACAAAGCGTAACCCCGATAGTTGGTATTCGTCACCGTCACCCCGCTGAGTCCCGCCCCATCTGCGCCTAAAATCGCAATATTTTGACCCGCCGAAGTCGGACTGATAAAGTATCCTCCGCCTTTGATGACAATATTCTGACCGCGAGTGTTGGGATTTCCCTGAACTGTCACGCTGGGCCTGAGCATTAATGGAAATTTTTCGCCGGTTTGCTCGCTGTAAGTACCGGGCGCTAGCAAAATCGCTGTTTTGGGCGGGGCCACGCTTAATGCGTAGGTAAGGGTTTTAAACGGAGCTCGATCGCTGCCGTTGCCTCCTGTGTCGCTGCCGCCGATCGAGCTGACGTACAGTATGTTAATCTCGCTCTGCAGCGTCTGAGAAAGTAGCTGCACTCCCGGTATCCCGGCAGCGATAACTGACGGTTGATGGTTGCAAAGGGCGGTGGTGGCAAAAACGAGTAGAAGGCAAGAACTCAAATAAGATTTTTGCGATCGCTTTTCTTTGCACCAGGTCTGTTGTAAGTAAATCAGCATAAAAAAACGCAACTTATCTGTGATCCGAGTTTCGCCTCCGGTGTTTCGTGTCGGGTTTTCGCGATCGAAGTTTAAAGACGCCCGCCTGCTTGGGTTGTTCTCCCTTAATCTTTTGTGTTGTTCTGCTAACCTCACGGCTCTCCTCCCAAGTGTGGTATGCAGCTTAACGATTTCACTCTCATCAAGTTTGATCTATTATGCTTCGTTTTTCTCAAATTCAATAAAACTTAAAAATTTGTCTAAATTAAATCGGTGGAGGTAAAAATTAGGCCGATCACTTTGCTACGATCTTGACCAAGAATTTCAAAGGTGGTACAAGCCCCCGTCTCGCTCCGTGGAATCAATCGAAAGCATCTCAAATCTAAAATCCTCAAGCCCCCGAATTTATCTCGCGCAAGTCAATCCAAAATCCAAAATCTAAAATCTAAAATCGAATGACGGCGTGGGACAATGTAGCGGTTTGACTGGTAGGATTAATTATAATTAGGGTGGTTCTGAATGACCGACAAACAAAACAGAACTTTACCGGCACAGCCAGCCCTCTGCCGGATTTTAGATGCAAATTTAGATCGATCGCGCGAAGGGTTGAGAATTATTGAAGAATGGTGCAGGTTTGGTCTCAACAGCGCCGATTTAGCTGGCGAGTGCAAGGAACTGCGTCAAGAATTGGCGGCTTGGCACGTCGCAGAACTTCGCAGTTCTAGGGATACGCCGGCCGATCCGGGTACGGAGTTGACTCACCCGCAGGAAGAGCAGCGTTCGAGCATTCAGCAGCTACTGGAGGCGAATTTCTGTCGGGTGGAAGAAGCTTTGCGGGTACTCGAAGAGTATGGCAAAATTTACGATCGGAATATGGGCGCGGCTTTTAAGCAGATGCGCTATCGGGTTTATACTCTCGAAAGCGATTTGCTGGCTTACCGGCGCTACCAGCAGTTACTTCGATCGCAGTTATACCTTGTAACTTCGCCGAGAGACAACTTGTTGGGAGTCGTGGAAGCTGCTTTGCAAGGGGGACTGACTTTGGTGCAGTACCGCGACAAAACCTCAGACGACGGCGCAAAGCTGGCCAACGCGCGTAAGCTTTGCGAACTTTGTCACCGCTATGATGCTTTGCTGATTGTGAACGATCGCGTGGATTTTGCGATCGCAGCGGATGCCGACGGCGTACACTTAGGACAGCAAGATTTGCCTGTGGCGGAAGCGCGCAAGTTGCTCGGCCCGGGACGGATCATCGGTTGTTCGACTACGAATGGCGAGGAAATGCAGCGAGCGGTTGACGCGGGAGCAGATTATATTGGAGTTGGGCCGGTCTACTCCACTCCTACTAAACCTGATAAACAGGCCGCAGGTTTGGACTATGTGCGGTATGCTGCTACTAAGTCACCGATTCCGTGGTTTGCGATCGGCGGAATTGATATCAACAACCTCGATGAAGTATTGAATGCCGGAGCTCAAAGGGTTGCCATAGTACGCGCGATTATGGAAGCAGAACAGCCTACTTTAGTCACGCAGTTTTTCATCTCGCAGTTGATTCGGATGCAGAATCTAAAAGCTCAGAAAGCTTTGCACGGAAAAAGCTAGGTTTCAGTAAGCTAGGACTTACACATCGGTAGTCAGAAACCGGGTTTTTTTGCGAGAAGACACGTTACAGCCCGCAAATTCGGTAAAAACCCGGTTTCTCTGGTAAAAGTGCATCCAGGACTGTTATTGAAAAAGTCGGGAACCTAACAAATAACAAATAACTAATAACTAATAACTAATAACTAATAACTTATGATAAATAAAATTGCGCTGCAAGTTAACGGAGAAACCCGCAATTGTGCGATCGACACACCGTTACCAGAATTACTAAAACAATTGGGATTAAACCCGCGCTTGGTGGCTGTGGAGTACAACGGGGAAATTCTGCACAAACAATTTTGGGAAACTACACAGATGCAAGAGGGGGACATCTTGGAAATTGTGACAATTGTGGGAGGAGGCTAGCCACAAATTAGCTAATCAATCCTTGTAATCTAGCCATTGTGTCATTCAGCACCACCACAGAAGTCGCAGATAAATTCCAAGTTTTGATTGTAGGGTTGAGTGCTTTTTTGAGCGCATCCTGTAGCGGTGGTAGCCGTGCCTCTTGATGTCCCTTGATCACCAGTATTAAGCGAAAATCAACTTTTTGGAGATCCAGCGTTTGAAAGGAGTTAGGCAATTCTCCCCAGGTAGAATGGCGCTTTAGGCAAGTTGCTACAGTCAACGTGAGCGCGTTGGTCAACTTCTCTTGAATTTCGAGGAGAAAATGATCGAAATTAGGCTGAGTTTCAGGACGTGGGGAACTCTGCTTTGCCTCCACAATCCATACTATAGAGTCATCTTGGGAATGGAGCAGTAAGAACTCCGCTATCTTCACGCCTTCGTTGATTTTTTGATAAGTTTCGCTTTTCTCAATGTAGAAGCAATCTCCTTCTGGGTAAGGGCCGAATGTCATGCCAGACTCACTAATTGGCTCAGTCGTCATTGCAATGCCAGCTCCACCTCTTCTTTGTAGAGCTGGATTGATTCGTCGATAATTGGGTTGTCTGGCAACCCTTCCCTGAGATTTGCGAGCTCCCAACGATTATCTTTCACAGAAATTATTGGAATTGATAGTTTATTGTTTTTCTGTGCAATGAGAAACAGTTTTTTGATGACAAAATAGGAGTGACTCGCCATGAAAAACTGGATTCCACACTCAGCTAACATGGCAATAATATCGAGAAACTTTGAAATTGTGGCTGGATGTAGTGCTGATTCTGGCTCATCGATGAAGATTACCGATTTTTGGTCAAGATAACGGTTCCCTAGTAAGGTGTCAAGAATGGAAATCTTCTTAATACCTTCTGCCGTTACGCCAATAGGGAACTTTTGATTCCCCTTCTTGAACTGCCAACGCCCCAAATTTTCATCATACTCAACCTTTCCCTCTAGAATCTCGCTTAGGTTCTTTCTGGACATAGCAAACTGCTGGTAATTTCTGCCACCTGTAGGAGGTTGGCGCAGTGCTCGTGCTAAATCGAGATAGGTATCATCGAAACCGAAGGTCTTGCTCAGTTCGCGGGATTGTAGAATGATATGATGCAGGGAGAGAACTTCTTTTGTAGGTAAAAAAATAGAATTACTACTTCGAGGTGGAACATGATTTTCTAGAGTTTGGATATTTTTCGTGGTGTCTTTACCAAATCTATAATAAAAATCTTGACCATCACAATTGAGCTTGAAAGATAGTGGTTCATCTGCTCCTTTGCTCACAAGGTCGCCGATTTTCTCTATCTCAAAAGTCCAATACAGTTTGTCTGCGAGTATTTCGGAAGCATTGCGTGGTTCGTTGCCCCGTTTATACTCTTCTAGGGTTCGCATAGCACTGTAAAGCGCTTTGAGCAGAATGGTTTTACCTGTTCCATTGCCGCCGATAATCAAATTAATGTGACCTAAGTTCTCGCACTTGAACTGATGGATAGGTCCAAAGTTCTTGAGTTCAAGGCTGTTTATCATCGGTTATTTCTCACAAAACTTGTCTACCAAACCTTAGATACCCGACTTCTTAAAGAAGTCGGGTATCTGGGTATATTGAGATAGAGAATCAGGAGGCATAGCCTCTAGATATGCGTTCCCAGGCATAGCCTAGGAACGAAGAATTAAACTGCGACAGCTTCAGCCACGGGTTCAGCCACAGGTGCTGCTACAACAGGATAAATGCTAACTTTCTTGCGAGTTTTGCCTTTTCTTTCAAAAGTCACCACACCGTCAATCATGGCAAACAGAGTATCATCTCTGCCGATACCAACATTATTACCAGGGTGAACTTTAGTGCCGCGTTGACGGATCAAAATGTTGCCAGCTTTGACAACTTGACCGCCGTATTTTTTGACACCCAGACGCTGAGAATTAGAATCGCGTCCGTTACGTGTACTGCCTGTACCTTTCTTGTGGGCCATAATATCCTCAACTGTATTTACTATTTTTTATTCTGAATCAGTTTCGGCGGTTTGGGGGGTTTCAACAACTGCTTGAGTTAAGTCTCTGGCGGCCAAGACTGTACCGTTGACGCTGATGGAGTCAATCATAAAGCGAGTTGTTTCTTGACGGTGCCCTTTTTTCTTCCGAGTTTTCTTTTTCGGCTTCATCTTGTAGACGAGGACTTTGCGGCCCCGGAAATGCCGGAGAACCGTTCCTTCTACAGTGGCATTTTCTAGTAGAGGCTGGCCGATATGAACCTCGCCTTCGTGCTGGATCAGAAATACTTTGTCTATGGTGACTTTGGATTCAGCTTCAACGTGAAGCAGTTCGATGTCGTAGAAGCGGCCTGGTTCTACCCGAAATTGTTTGCCGCCGGTTTCAATGATTGCGTAAGTCATGGGATGGTTGTTGAGATTGCCGTACAGGTAGCTGATGAGTCTTTGGTCATTGGTCGTTGTGGACTTTTGACTGCTGACTGCTCTCCAGCTTTTGGAATGTCTTAACCTGATCCGAGCCGGATTTAGACAGACAATCTACCATTATTCGCGATTTTGGTATTTTTGTCAAGTTCGATCGCGCTGGAAAGTTCTAATTAGGTAAGACTTAGGCACGGGTGGTCAGAAACCGGGTTTTTTACGAAAATTCTTCGTTTTCAGCCAGAGATTAGGTAAAAAACCCGGTTTCTTCGGTCTTAATGGGTAAGTCCTGTTAGGGATAAAAATAGAAGATGCTGTAAATTTTTTATCCCATTGATCCAAAAGGGCGATCGAACTGGATTCAAGCCGTCGCAGAACATTTGCGCGATCGTAACAATTCCAAAGCTTGTTGTTTCACCCTACCTTCCATCACCTCTTTCTGCAAATTAATAAAAGCGTCAAAATCTTCTAAACCATACTTGGTCATCTGCAACTGCTGTCGCAACTGTTCTTCTGCCTCAACCGTTAAGTAACCTGTTGCCAAAGCTTTGCGGACAATTTTACTGATTAAAGTCATAGTAGCTTCACCCTGAATACACCTACGTTAAAACACTGAAGTTTTGTCACCCGACTAACTCAGCTTTGAGTTTGTTTCATAATTACCCTTAAAATAGGTTAAATCTACCTTAAGGTCTAAGTAAATAAAGTTATTTTTAATACATCCATCAAACTTTAGCGATTTGAAATGTAGAGTACGATTAAATTTATCTATTTAGTTTTTGCCCGACCACATTATTATTCAACTACGTTAAATCTACCTTAAGGCATAATTTAAACATAACGATTTGTGACCTTGGAAATTGTATCGATGTTAAATGTAGAGTGCGCTTAAATCGGTATATTTAGTTTCTATCTAACAACAGCCGCCATTCTCTGACAGCAAAAGGAGGAACCACCAATTCTGTTTCTTTTAGATTTTTCACAGGCAAACTCAACAGCAAAGGTCGATTACTTTCCAATTGTGTAATTATTGATTTGAAATCGTATTCTCCGACATTAATTGGCAAACCCGACTCGTTCCAAATATCATTAGCATTGCCCATTTCCCGCTTGCCCGCCGCAACTTTCAGCGGAACAGGATGCTGCAATTCTGTTCCGGGAAATCCTACTAATCTCAGATTTAAAGACTTTACTACTCCCGACTTTACTCGCTTGTACAAAACAACTTGCCATGCTTTGTCATCTGTATCACGCAGGCTTTCTACGGATCGGAACATTACTGTCTCGGCAGTTTCGGGATATTTGTGAATCGAAGCCAAAGCGGGCGGGCTGACAGCTAAGATTAGATACAAGCACAAGCTAATTACAGTTAAAGCCTTGAAGAGGGAAGGTTTGGTACTGAGATTGTTCATAGGATGACCAAAATATCGCTTGTTACCCAAAAGTTTAATAGATAAAAAAGTAGGGTACGTCGCAGGCACCCTACTACTCATTTTAAACCTAGATGAATCCAACTGCCTGCTTAGGCGGGAAGAGCATAAAAAGCAACCCCCTCATCCCGGAAATCTGACCTCGCCTGTACCGCCCGCCGCTGCTCTGCGCTTGCTGTGAAAAAGTGTGTAATATTTAGCGAATTTTCCCGTTCCCTCGCCAGGTTGGTAAAACGATAGATGGGTATTGCACCCGGAACTGCGGTGCTATATGAATTGAAAACCTCCCCCTGATCGCGGAACTGGGGTAAGGTGCGAACAAACTGTATCTCACCAGGTTTATTAGTAAAGAAATAGGTTCCTGATGCCGTATTTAAGAAGCGTTGAACCTTTGCGTTACCGTCGCCTGGAGCCTTAAATTCATCGCCTTCACTCTGGAAACGAGCAAAGTTGGTTAGTCGGTCACTTTTCTCTATCTGGTCTGTAGTATAAAAATGCCCTCCTGCCGTCTTGTCAAAGAAACGCGCGACGGGAATGCCAGTACTGCCTGCTGGATTTACAGGCGCACCTGTTATAGGGTCTTTCAAGGTGACACTCCCACTGGGAGTTGCAACCTGTAATGTGAAAGGCTGAGGAAGTTGTGTTAACGTATTCCTGCTAGTCACGCGGACTACATAGTCCACACCAGGCAGACTTGTAAGCGTCGTGGGACCAGCACCATTGGAGTATTGGACAACAGGACTCGGTATTTTTGAGTTGACGCCGCTGCCGCCATCATCAACCTGAGCAATAAGAAGACCCGTATCAGTGACATTCGCACCCGTGTTGCCTTTGGGTACCTGAAAGACTTGCAAGTAAGGGTCGAAGCTAGTGCTTAGATCTTTAAAAAGATCGATTGATATAGGCTGATTAACTAACTCTACCTCTAAGAGGTAATCTTTAGCGCGAGTTCTTGCAGGACCATCGTTAGGATTAGGAGTCGGGATATCCTTGTCAGTTGTAGTTAACTGATTTGTCACTTGAACTGATGCCATTTAAACTGTCCTCTTAACTTTTCTGATAGCAGGTGTTATAAAATCCTACCTGCTACATTTATAAAACACTCAATACCGATAAGTTACCTAAGAGCTATTAGTATTTTTATTAGGTATTTTTGTGAGGACACTAGGTTAAAAATTATCTTTTTAATATAGGACTTACGCATGGGGGATCGGAAACCGGGTTTTTTAAGAAAATACTTCAAGCGGGCTCATAGATTCGGTAAAAAACCCGGCTTCCAGGAGTCGGATGGCTTCATTCAGTTGACAGTTGATAGTTGACCTGGGACAGCGACCTCTACCTGGAAAGATGAGGATTGGAGTAATGAATAGTCTTCTTTTAATTTCTCCCGATCGGGCTTGGGGCTTTAAACTAATTCTTTCTGGTAAGTCTTGTAATATTTAAAAGGTTGTAGCTGAATTTTCCTCACACACCCGTAAAAATAGGCAGAAAGTTAGACCCTTAAGCTGGTAAAATTATCAATAATTATGACTGTGCTTCTGCTTGTGAGTATAAATGACCTACCAAAATAAACCTTTACAAATACCAGCACAAAAGTTTATAGAGGCTGCGGCTTGCTGGAATCTCGAACAGTTATATGCAGACTTGACAGCGGCCAAGCAAGATTACACTTGCAGTAGAAAGCAGCGACTCACTCCTTTAGAAAAAACTTACCTGCGAGGATTGCTTTGCAATTATAGTCCGGTGGAAATCGCCGCCGCACTCCACCGCGAATGTGCCGGTATTAGAGTAGACTTATCGAGAGGGCTGTATCGCTACATTCAAGTTTTGACGCTGCAACAACCGAAAGACTGGAAAGAAATCCCAAGTATGCTAGAAATACGTGGTTATCAACAAAAGGGTAGTGGCGAAACATTGCTTCCTACATTGAGAAATTATACTCAAACTCCCCAAACTCCCATCGAAAATCGAACTGAATGGGGGCTGGCGGTGGATACGTCTATCTTCTACGGGCGCACAACAGAACTTGCTAACTTAGAACAATGGATTTTACAGGAAGACTGCCGCTTAGTTGCTGTATTGGGTATGGGTGGCATTGGCAAAACTGCTTTAACATCTAAGCTAACAAATCTGATTAAACACCAGTTTGAGTGCTTAATTTGGGTTAACCTCCGTCATGCACCTGTGTTGGCAGATACTCTGGTAAATTTAATCGAATTTTTATCTGATAAACCGCAAAGCGATTTAGATAAATTGCAGTTAATTACTCAGGATAAAAAAATTTTTCAATCTGCGAGATCGCAGATTGAGTTTTCCCTGGAGAACCTAATCGCTTCCACAAATGCAATAGAACCGACAATCATCGCTGATGGTATCCAGCGCCTGATTCAGTGTTTACAAAAGCGTCGATGTTTGATAATCTTAGATGAGTGGGAAGCTGTTTTCTGCACTGAGGAGTTAACAGGAAATTATCGAGAAGGATATCAAGTGTATGCGGAATTTCTGAAACAAGTAGGAAAATCGCAGCATCAAAGTTGCTTGCTGTTGACTAGCTGCGAAAAACCTAAAGAAATTGCGGCGTTAGAAGGTCAAAATCAATCTGTACGGTCATTGAAATTGGGTAGCTTGGGAGAAGCGGCTGTGGAAATCCTTAAAAACAAGGGTTTGTCTGAAGAAGGTCAATACTCAGAATTGATAGAGGCATACAGCGGCAATCCTTTAGCGTTAAAAATAGTAACGACAACTATTCATGATATGTTTGGGGACAGCATTGCTAAGTTTTTAAGAAATGGGCTGTTTCTGGGAGATTATAGCGATACGTTATCTCGGCAGTTTAATCGCTTATCAGGATTAGAAATCCAGCTATTACACTGCATGGCGAAAGAAGTCAAGCCTGTTGGTTGTGAAAAATTGTACTCCGATATTCAGCAAGATCGGGATTCAGAATTGCTGAAGGCGCTGGAATCGCTTTTAAGGCGATCGCTAATTGAAACAGTCCAAGCCGAAAGTGAAACTCTGTTCGCGCTTCAACCTGCGGTAAAGAAATATCTGATGTCTGTGGCAAGATTGCCTAAGCTATAAATTAATACCGTTCAGTTAAGCCAGATCCCCCCTAGCCCCCCTTAAAAAGGGGGGGACAAGAAGTTGCTCAAAGTCAACCCCTACTCCCCTTTTTAAGGGGGATTTAGGGGGATCTCCTCGGAGTAAACAGTTTTAACCCAAGCGTATTGAGCTATAAATAATCTACCGAGGTTCTATTTCCAATCGGTTTCAGCTTGAGATAGCACGTAAGCTGAAACATCGATAATTTGTTGTTCCGACAAACGATCTTTGTAAGCGGGCATAATACCTTTGCCGTTGGTTACTAAGTTGGAAATGTTGGCGATGGAATCCATGCCGTATTTTTTTAATGCTTTTTGTTTCAAGTTTTTGCCGCGCCTGATAATGTTGCCGCCGTTGATGTGACAGCCTGCACAGTTGGTGCTGAATACTTCGGCTGCGGTTGTGGGATTTGTAGCTGTATCTGCGAGGGCGATTTGGGAATTAGTGGCGATTTCTACAAATGCCAGTGTCAGTATCAATAGAAAGGCGGTGAGAATTTTTTTAAAGTTATTTAGTGAAATCATTTATTTGCCAGGTAAAAAATAGTGCTGGGTTTAATGATATCACTAAATACGCATTTTGGACTTAACTCAGCGATTTATTCTTCCCAATCGAATGTGCGGGAAACTGCTTTTTTCCAAAAGCGATATTTTTGCTCGCGAAGTGCGATCGGCATTTTCGGTTCCCAAGTACAATCCACCGCCCAATTGTCCCGCAATTCGGCTAGCTGACTCCAAAAACCCACCGCCAAACCGGCCGCATAAGCAGCACCGAGTGCAGTAGTTTCTGCTACCACTGGCCGCACCACAGGCACTCCCAAAACATCGCTCTGAAACTGCATCAGCGTGTGATTTCCCACCATTCCTCCGTCTACTTTTAAAGACAAAAGCTGCACACCCGAATCCTGATTCATCGCATCCAATACTTCTCGCGTTTGCCACGCTGTAGCTTCCAATACTGCGCGGGCAATGTGTGCCTTAGTCGCGTAGCGAGTTAAACCTGCAATTACTCCCCGCGCGCTGTCTTTCCAATAGGGCGCGTAGAGTCCAGAAAATGCCGGGACAACGTAAACTCCGCCACTATCTTCGACTGTATTTGCTAATGTTTCTACTTCCGCAGATGTGTTGATGATGCCCAAATTGTCCCGCAGCCACTGCACTAAAGCTCCGGCGATCGCAATACTGCCTTCCAAAGCATACACAGCGGGCGATTCCCCCATCTTGTAGGCGACTGTTGTTAGTAATCCTTGCTTTGAAGGGACGATCGCCTCACCGGTATTCAGCAGCATAAAACAGCCCGTACCGTAAGTATTTTTCGCCTCCCCCGGACTGAAACAAGTTTGCCCGACGAGGGCGGCTTGCTGATCGCCCAAAGCAGCAGCAATCGGAACACCTGCAAGCAATCCTTTTGCAGTTCCAAAAACTTGACTCGAAGGGCGAATTTCTGGTAGCATCTGCCGGGGAATTGCCATTATTTCCAAAGTTTCGGCATCCCAATCGAGGGTTTGCAAATCCATCAGCATCGTGCGGCTGGCGTTGGTAACATCGGTAATGTGCGCGCCGCCAGTCAGGTGCCAAATCAGAAAAGTATCGACATTGCCAAAAATCGCATCCCCTTGATTTGCCGCTTCCCGCAATCCTGGAATATTGTCCAGCATCCACTTAATTTTCGGCCCGCTGAAATAAGTTGTCAGCGGCAAACCGCATCGTTTTTGAAATCTATCTTTGCCCTCAACTTCAGCTAATTGATCGCAAATAAAGCGAGTGCGGGTATCTTGCCAAACAATGGCATTACCGTAAGGTTTGCCAGTTTTTTTGTCCCAAATAATTGTAGTTTCGCGCTGGTTGGTAATACCGAGAGCAGCAATATCTTTCGGGTCGATATTGCCGATTTCGAGGGCATTTTTAATCACGCTTTGGGTGCGCTGCCAAATTTCATCGGGATTGTGTTCCACCCATCCTGGTTGGGGATAGATTTGCTGGTGTTCTTGTTGGTTGCGACAAATTATCTGTCCCTGGCGATCGAATATGATAAATCTGGTGCTGGTGGTTCCTTGGTCGATCGCTGCTATGTATTTTTTGGTCAATTGTCTAAAATATTTTTAGTAATGAGGTCTTTAAGGTATATGATACTATATCTAGAAGTCAAATTAATGTCAAAAACTTTAGCTGACGGAATTCCCCAAGTTGAAACTGGCAGATTTGCTGAGGCTCGATCGCACAATTAAGGTTATTGGCTTTGACGATGCTCCGTTTTCTCGGACAAGCGGCAGCCTGGTGTCGATCGCGGGCATAGTCTGCGGGGGAACTCGATTTGAAGGAATGGTGTGGGGACAAGTTTTCCCAGACGGCTTAGATGCCACGGATGCTATTTCTGGGCTACTCCTCGGAGGCAAATTTCTGCCGCAATTGCATCTGGTTTTGCTAGACGGAATTGCTTTCGGCGGCTTCAATATTATTGACCTTCCTGAGTTAGCATCGCGGCTGCAAATTCCTTGCGTTGCTGTCATGCGCCGCCAACCAGATTTAGCTGCTGTTGAAAAAGCCCTCCGCCATTTACCCGACTCGGAATACCGTTTAGAATTGTTGCGCCGCGCCGGAAAAATTTACGCTTTTGAACCTTTCTTTTTTCAAGTTTGCGGCGAACAACCAGAAGTAATAGCGAGGGTGCTCCAGCGTTTGACAGACACGGGTAAAGTTCCTGAAGCTTTGCGTTTGGCTCATTTGATTGGTGCGGCGGTAATTAATGGAGTTAGTGGCAGTTCTGCTTGAATTATTGTTAGGAACGGGCAAGATGCCCGTTCCACAAAGAGGAAATTTTTTTGTGCGGTGGGCCGGATATCCTGTTAAGAACGGGCATCTTGCCCGTTCCACAAAGAGGAAATTTTTTTGTGCGGTGGGCC
Organism: Microcoleus sp. B13-B6; assembly: GCF_036705405.1. NCBI lineage: Bacteria > Bacillati > Cyanobacteriota > Cyanophyceae > Oscillatoriales > Microcoleaceae > Microcoleus > Microcoleus sp. B13-B6. The sequence continues at coordinate 13,385 of NZ_JAUBUJ010000088.1, read as the reverse complement.
GGATATCCTGTTAAGAACGGGCAAGATGCCCGTTCCACACCGACTAAATTTTCTTGTGGGGAGTAGGGGTTGGGCCGGAGAGCCCGCCCAGGAAAGGCTGATTGTAAATGATTTTATTCGATGAGTTTGTACTCACTTACTTACACAATCTCGCCGTCAATTTCACCGAATTCGATTTGAGTTCCCAACGCCAAAGTTAGGGTACTTTCAGGTTCTACCATTTTTATATCGCCTTGAATGTCTGTAGCCCACCAAGCGCGATCGGACAAATTGGTCAATCCTAACGAAAGCTCGTTTCTCGATCGAGAAGTCACTATAGCTACAAGACCGTTAGATGCTGCGGCTGTTAAACTCGGTATGTCAGAGGTGAATAGTTGAGTTCCCGCAGTCAGAGGAATAACTCGACTTCCTAATTTCAGGGAAAATTGACCGCTGGTAAAAGAATTTACTGCGGGCTGATCTGATATAAAGGTAGGCGGAAGATTTGTCGGTGTTGGGGCTGGCAAGTCAGAGTTTCCTACTGTAATTGTACAGTTGCCGATTTTCTTTTGGTCGCCCGATCGCAAATAACTCACCGCCCCGCTATCAACATTCTCGCAAACAATTTGACCTGCTTCCAATTCAAACCGCATCGCCAAGGGCGAAACATTAGGAATGCAGATAATAGACAAATTTTCATCACTGCCAAAAGTCACGGGTTCCGAGCCCAGAGTGAGAGTGCGATTTGCTCCGGTATCGTAACTAATTACCAGCCAAGCTTTGTTGAACAAAGTTTCAGCTACAACCAACATGATGCCAATCCAAAAACCGATCGCAGCACAGCCAGCTAAACGACCCGCGGTACCGGATAAATTGTAAGCAAACAGAATAAACAAACAGCCGCCCAACACGCCCCCAACACCGCCGCCTCCCATGCCGCGAAGCGCCCCCAAATTAGGAATCCGCTGTGCAAGTCCAAGTCCTAACAAACTGCCAGCTATTCCCCAGCAAATGACTCGCAATAATTCGTTGTTTCCGTCGCCAATTCCGCTGTAAATACCTTCGGCGATCGCCCCAGAAATGGCTCCTGCAATTAAACCAAACAATCCGCCATTTTTTAAAGCTTGTTTAATTTGAGGCTTGCCTTTGATATAGAAATAATAGCCGAACATGATAGCCGTAGCAATACCACCGCCTACGAGCCCAAACCAGCGACCTGTGGACAATACACTGTCAAAAAAAGCACTGTCAAAAAAAGCACTGTCAAAAAAAGATTCCGAACCAGGGAGTCGCTGCATGAAAGGTTCGGTGATTAGATTGCCGACGAAACCGCCGACTGCACCGCTAATGCCAAACTGTAAAGCTTTTTTAAGGGCTGATAGATTTCTTTTCACGGCGCACCAGATTTAAAGTGAGAGTCAAATCTAGCTACAAGCTCGAAAGTTATGATTTCCGATAATTTTATATCTGGCATCGCGATCGAGAACAGGCAAGATGCCTGTTCCACAAACACAAAGAGTGAGTGTTCTTGCGGGGAGTAGGGGTTGGGTAGGAAACATTGGTGTCAACTTAAGCTTTTAGTCCGCCAGTCCTCCCGCTCACCCGGCAGTCCGCCAGGGAATGAATTCCCTGTCTAATAGCGAAAGTCCTCTAAAAGAGGACTGAATCATTCATTAGTCCTCGGAAGCGAGGACTTTCGCTTTGAGGCAGGGGTTTCAACCCCTGACGGACTATCGGTTTTACCTTAAGTTGACACGCCTTGGGCAAGAGATCCCGCCCGTCCAAGACTGATTGAGAATGGTGCAAGATGTGAGACGATCGCACATCTGGCCCCTGTCTCCGCGCTGTCTCCCCCCATCTCCCGCTTCCCTCCATCTCAGGGCCAAGCCTTTGAACCTCGCGCCCTCGCCCGTCACAACTCCCTCGCGAGGCCTATATCGCCTGTAACCATTGCTGCAAGATAATTTTAGCAATTTTTTAACGGGGAAATTTTAACTTTTCCGACCCAAGCGAGGGCCCAAATATGAAAAGGAATGTTACAAACTATTACAGTAACACTCAGAATGTGAACATAATGCCTCAAAATACTTGCGAGAGGTAGTTGCGTCCGAGGAGCAATATCCTTACTAACTGTCCGACAGTCACTCGATCGCCACTAAGTGGCCTGCTGCAATCTTTATCATAAATTAAAGATCGCATCAGTCATTTATGGTATTGTAAGCGACAGGCTTAGTGCGGGCACTCACAAGCGCACCGGTGTGAAGAACAAGCGCCGTCAAACACCGAAGGCAGCCGCCCCCCAACAACTTCAACAGTTGCTGGCTGTGGAAAGTCCGACCTTCGGAGTCAAAGCTCCTGCCTGAGCATGAAAGGTAAGGGATGCAAGCGCCCGCCGTCGCTAGCTCAGCGCGGAGCAGTTCGCAATTGCAAAATATCCAGCGGGTACACACAAGATGAGTATCGTCACCAAATCAATCGTCAACGCAGACGCCGAAGCTCGCTACTTGAGCCCAGGTGAATTAGATCGGATCAAAAGCTTCGTCACCTCTGGTGAACGCCGCGTCCGCATCGCCCAAATTTTGAGCGAATCCCGCGAACGCATCGTCAAACAAGCAGGCGACCAACTTTTCCAAAAACGCCCTGATATTGTTTCTCCCGGCGGCAACGCTTACGGCGAAGAAATGACCGCAACTTGCTTGCGCGACATGGACTACTACCTGCGTTTGATTACCTACGGAATCGTAGCTGGCGACATTACTCCGATCGAAGAAATCGGTATTGTCGGCGTCCGCGAAATGTACAAATCTCTCGGCACCCCGATTGAAGCCGTCGCCGAAGGCGTTCGCGCTATGAAAAATGCAGCAAGCTCGCTGCTGTCTGGAGAAGATGCTTCCGAAGCTTCCTCCTACTTCGACTACGTTATCGGTGCGATGCAGTAAGGAATTTCGATTTTAGGTTTTCGATTTTAGATTGAAAAATTGGGCGTTACTGGTAACAAGCTACAAGCTTTTGCAGATAAGCGTCTACTTAAAAATCTCAAATCCCAAATCCCAAATCCCAAATTCTCGCTCCAAAATTGGACTGACTCAGCCACTTTCTAGGAAACAAGACAACCATGCAAGACGCAATTACCGCCGTTATCAATTCCTCTGACGTTCAAGGTAAGTACCTCGACATCAGCGCTCTAGACAAGCTCAAGAACTACTTTGCTTCTGGCGAACTGCGCGTCCGCGCCGCTACCGCCATCAGCGCTAATGCAGCCACAATCGTCAAAGAAGCAGTTGCTAAGTCTCTGTTGTACTCTGATGTAACTCGTCCCGGCGGCAATATGTACACCACTCGTCGTTATGCAGCTTGCATCCGCGACTTGGACTACTACCTGCGCTATGCCACCTACGCTATGTTGGCTGGCGACCCTTCCATCCTCGATGAGCGCGTGCTCAACGGTTTGAAAGAAACCTACAACTCCTTGGGCGTGCCCATCGGTTCTACCGTACAAGCAATCCAAGCAATGAAAGAAGTCACCGCCGGTTTGGTCGGTTCTGACGCTGGTAAAGAAATGGGCGTCTATTTCGACTACATCTGCTCTGGCTTGAGCTAAGACTCAGGAAGAAGGAAGAAGGAAGAAGGAAGTTCGGCAACGGATTCTGTAACGGATGTAACGGATGTAACGGATGTAACAGATTTCAGTCCGATGGAAGTCGGAAGAAGGAAGAAGATTTATTTCTTGCCTCTTTTAACTTTTTACTTTTTACTTTGGACTTTTTACCTTTGACTTTGAAAAGAGGTCAGGGAAGTTGAGAGTGATTGCTAGACCGTCAAAGGCTTGTCGAGAAAGCCCGACGAGTTTTAACGAGCTAGTTTTGACTCCTAACTCCCTGCCTTCAATCTTTAAAAAATCCATCTAATAATCTGTAAACCTACTCAGGAGTTAGTTTCCCATGAGAATGTTTAAGGTGACTGCTTGCGTCCCAAGTCAAACTCGCATCCGCACTCAGCGCGAATTGCAAAATACCTATTTTACTAAGCTCGTTCCTTACGACAACTGGTTCCGGGAACAGCAAAGAATTATGAAAATGGGCGGCAGAATTATTAAAGTGCAACTGGCTACCGGTAAGCCCGGAGCTAATACAGGTTTACTTTAAGAGCCGAAGCTGGATTAGTAGAGGGGTAAGAGGTCGCGATGACCTCTTTTTTGTTGTTATATAGCAATCCTCGCATCATTTGCATAATTATTGTAGGGGCAATCCCCCGTGGTTGCCCGATAGATAGGGGGTAGGCACTCTTAGCACTACCCCTACAAATTTATCTGAATCATTTAGGATTCCTCTAGTAGAAGGAAGAATGTCCAGCGTTGTTAATCTCATCATTGACAAATATTTCAATAAGAAGACAGTATAACTGCGATTATCGCTAACAAAACAGCAAGCATTTGTGGTAACGTAATAGCCTCTTTCAAGAATAAAGACGATAATAATATAGTAATCAGCGGGTAGATAGACGTAACACTCACTACATTGGCAACTTCACCTTTGCCAAGGGCTATAAAAAATACTAATGAGGCCACAGTGCCACAAACGCCAACTAACATGGCAAACAAAATTCCCCTAACATCTCCCTCAAAACTAAAATTATTAGTTTTGATAATAATAAATAAAGTAGTTAAGATAGCGCCAATTGCTTCATAAACAAAAGCTGTTTTGTAGTCAATATATTTAGTCGCTAAATTGCCAAAAAATCCCCACAAACCATATAATAGCGAACAGATTAATGCGTAAATTAACCAATCTGGTACTTTAGCCATCTTTGTTAGAGTTTATTGAGAGCATTCTAAAATCCTATGGCTAATGACATTCGACGCTTGATTCCCTTTTTTGACCCCAGCGCCTCTCAATGGGCCGCTGAGGCTCGGTGGCTGAGGTGGCTGACTTTTCTGTGGCTGTTTGTCGGGCTGACAGCATTGTTTTCGGCTTCCTATCCCATTGCAAATTATGAATTTGGAGACGGCCTTTATTATTTTAAACGACAGCTAATCGCAGTGGCGATCGGGCTGGCAGGTTTTAACTTGATGGTATACTCCCCCCTGCGGTACCTGCTGAAAACAGCTCAGTTAGGCGTTTTGTTGCTGCTGGGATTGCTGTGGCTGACCTTAGTTCCGGGGGTGGGAACCACTATAAACGGGGCGACTCGCTGGATATCTTTGGGCCCGGTTCCGATTATTCAACCTTCTGAGTTGATCAAGCCGTTTTTTGTTCTCCAAAGCGCCCGCATTTTCGGCAACTGGTCCCGGTTGACGAATAAAGTTCGCTTAACTTGGCTGTTAATTTTCGGTGCAATGCTTTTGGGAATTTTGTTGCAGCCGAATTTAAGTACCACGGCTTTGTGCGGGATGACTTTGTGGTTGGTGGCTTTGGCTGCGGGCTTGCCTTACTTGCAGTTGGGCGCAACGGCTATGGGGGGAATGCTTTTAGCGGTTTTAAGTATTAGTTTGAGGGAATATCAGCGCCGCCGGATTATGTCTTTTCTCAATCCTTGGGCTGACCCGATGCAAGACGGCTATCAGTTGATTCAAAGTCTGCTGGCTGTCGGTTCAGGGGGCATTTGGGGTGTGGGTTTGGGGATGTCGCAGCAAAAGTTATTTTATTTGCCGATTCAGTACAGCGATTTTATTTTTGCTGTGTTTGCTGAGGAGTTTGGTTTGGTGGGAGGTTTCTCGCTGTTGCTGATGTTGGCGGCTTACTCTACTGTGGCTTTGAGGGTGGCGACGCGGGCCCGGAATATTGAGAGTCAGTTGGTGGCGATTGGGGTGATGGTGGTGATGGTGGGACAGTCGCTGCTGAATATTGGGGTGGCGACGGGGGTTTTGCCGACTACGGGTTTGCCGCTGCCGTTTTTTAGTTACGGGGGTTCTTCGATGTTGGCAAGTTTGTTGTTGTCAGGGTTGCTGATTCGGGTGGCTAGAGAGAGTTCTGAGGCTGATGTGGTTTCTTTGGATGGACGCAGAGGGAAGCCGGAAAAGCCGAATTTGCGATCGAACAACGGCAATACACAAACTGAATAATTTGTCAATAGTAAACACACCCGATTAACTTCCAGGATCTGCCTGCGAGCCAATACCCAGAGGAAGAGCCTCGATTCTTGCGGGGGCAAATTGGAGGCGGAGCCTCCGGATCTGCGTTACCAGGCAGATCCTGGTAACGAGTAATAGCTGATAAAAACTAACGCTCGACTATTTCCGCCCGTCTCTTGCTGGGGCAAATTGGAGGCGGAGCCTCCGGATCTGCGTTACCAGGCAGATCCTGGTAACGAGTAATAGCTGATAAAAACTAACGCTCGACTATTTCCGCCCGTCACCCTTATTTGGCGGTTCTTCTTGTTGTTCTTGAGGTTTAGCTGTGATCTGAGTTAATTCTTTTTTGTCTGGTTGCGGTGTTTCTTGAGTTGAGTTAGCCATTGAGTTTAGTCCTAAAGAGATGCACCGCTTAATTATATCTTTTCCAACTGCAAACGTATGGCTGTAGATAGGGAGAGGAAGAGCCAGACAAACAATTCTGATACACTGAGATTTGATAACTAATACTGGAAGACTTTATGTAGATGCAAAAAAGTGTAGATGCAAATTGCTGTCGGTTCTACACTGCTTGAGGGTTGCAGCCAAACAAATCAGACGTTGACGCAAAAACACCTTTGTTAAGAATTAAATGCCGAGATCCATCTCGACTGATTAACCCTTGCTGCTGCAATTTTCCCAGCATTCGAGTTACTGTTACCCGCGTCGTGCAAATTGCATTAGCAATATCTTGATGGGTCAAGCGGATATTCAAACGAGTTCCCTCAACCACAGGCTGACCGAATTCCTGTTGCAATAATAGCAGTAGCTGATACAAACGGTCATCTACTCGTCGCTGTCCGGCGATCGCCAAAATTGCTTCCATTTGCCGCAGCCGCCGTACCATTTGAGGCAGCAACTCGTGAGACAATTGAGGAGAAGCTTCGATTTCCACCATAGAATACCACATCAAATAAATATCTGATGTCGCCGTAGCTCGGTAAGTCTGCAAGCTTGTCAACCACAAACCGAAGCACATCGAAGGCCCAACCCAACCCAAAAGTCCTTCTTCTCCGGTTGGATAAAGCGTACTCAGTTGTGCTAGACCTTGACAGACTCGCCAAAGGCCATGCGACATCATAGGAATGGTTTCGCCCTTGGCATAAAAATGCAAGTTTCGAGTCGCTCCTGTGTTATGCTGGATTTCTACTAAAAGTGCTTTGGAAGTTAGTGGCATATCTCTTTTTTCCAGCTAAAAAACAGTGGTTTGAGACCTATGGATGTCACTCTAGCTCACGAAGGTAAAGGCTTGGTAATCGTCTGGTTAGCGGAAAGATAAGCTTTGGTTAATTGTTTTAACTTTGTATATTCACCAATCCGCAATTTTTGCGAGCGAACAGGATTTACGCACGCTTCTACCTAATTATGTCATTCACAAGTGTTGCCCTTCACTCCGTCGTGCCGCGTAAACTCGGAATCTCAAATCCTTGCAACACCGTTACAATGCGTCCAGGACTATCGAACTCGGAACAGCAGAGCGATCGCCCTGAACGATCGCCCATCAACTTGCCTGTTAAAATAATGAAGTACATTTATATCCAAGCTTTTCCAAGTTTTTCCAATTCATCAACTCAATAGTTTCCAACTCTGAAAAACTCAACTCATCTTGCCAAGCATTAATTCCCTTTACCCCAACCGGCTCTAAAGTATTTGGATGCCACACCATTTGGCTAGGCGGAACTAAACCTAACGCAGCATTTTGTTGATAAAATTCCAGCATTGACTCCTGAAAATCTACCCCGATCCACTTGCAAATTTTTGCTAACTGTGCGGACGGTTCCCTTACCAAATCTTCGTAAGAAACTAAATAAAATTGCTCCCATTTTTGATGGTATTTTTCGATGAGTTTAACAACTTGATTCCACTGGTGAGTCAGTCCCCCTATCGTTTTTATCCCCGGCCACACTTCCCCCCTTTCTTGCTCTTTTGCTACTAATTTTTTGATAGAACTGTAACAAGCCCGAAAATCTCGCACAATCAAAATCACCTTAACACCCGGAAAATATCTCCTGATTTTTCCTAATTGATAAATGTGAAAAGGATTTTTGTCTCCCCAAATCGAAGCTGTCGGGTCAAACTGCTGGCGGTAAGTTCGATAAACTGTAGAAACTGCTTGAGCGTAACTCAATTGCTTGTTATTTGTCAAGCTATCTAATAAAAGCTGTGGGTCAACATTCCACTCCCCAAACCTGTGAAAATTGTTGTTGTAAAGGTCATTTAAAAAATCTTCGATTTGAGGCAGCAAGTCTTTGGTCGCACCGTATTTTGACTCTAGGGCCACAAAGAACAGACTTTCAGGGGGAATGCAGATATCTGGATGTGCTGTTAGCATTAAACGCAGGAGAGTTGTCCCCGAACGTTCGGCTCCTATTACAAAAATCGGACTTGATACGGTCGATTTGTTGCTGGGTGAATTAGCGTTCGCGCCCAAAAAAATGCTTGACTGGCTGTTGGGTGAATTAGCATCCGCGGTCGAAAACTTGCTCCTATCTATTTTATCCTTAACTTGCTTCGGTCGCAAGCGAAATTGACCGACAAGTTCTACTCCCAACTCCAATTTGTCAGCAAGTCCGCGACGTTGAAGCGCCTGTTCGACAGCGGTGCGGCATAATATTATTTGCTCGGCCCGATGCTGGCGAGAAACGGTTTGCTGGTGGATGCGGTAATAATAAAGCGGTTTGTTGATTTTTCTAATTTCTGTAACTTCACTCAGCCGCAGGCACAATTCGTAATCGACAGCACTGGCAAATTTTGGGTCAACACCGCCACAATTATTGTAAGCCGAACGGCGGATTAAGCGAAAGTGAAAAACGATGGGATCTACTAACAGTTGCTCTGGCGAATAGGGGATTTTGCAGAGAGGGCCTTCGCCGCCAACGCAGTCGTTTTCGTCGATGAGTAAATAGTTGGTATAAACAACTCCTACTTGAGGATTTGCATCTAAAATAGGAACTGTTTCTGCTAGTGCTTTGGGGGCGAGCAAATCGTCGCTATCCACGCAGCCAAAGTAAGGAAATGCGGCTTCTCTAATGGCGGCCATTAGGGAATAGCCGGAGCCTCGGTGTTCGGCGGCGAGGACTTTGATTCTGGGGTCAAGTTTGGCGTAGTTGCGGGCTATGTTGAGAGAGTTGTCTGTGGAACCGTCGTCCCAAATTATGAGTTCAAAGTTAGGGTAAGTTTGGGAGAGAACGCTTTCTATGGCAGCTTTGAGATAACGTTCTCGGTTGTAGACAGTCATGACAATGGAGATGGGAGTCATACAAGCGATTTTAGATTTTAGATTTGGGATTTTGGATTGAAGAATTGATGATAAGGGCGATGCACGTTGCACTTTATACTAACTAAAGATAACTTAGTCCTGCTTAACCTATTTCTTTGGGCTGGCGTTTGTACAGAAAAAATCGACTGACGATATCTACTTCTAATTCAAATCTTTCGCTCAATCCGCGTCTTTGAAGCGCTTGTGCAATAGCTGACTGAGATTCAAGAATTTGGTCTAGTTGCTGTTGAACTGTATGCAGCGAATGTTGCCGGTAGTAGTAAAGGGGTTTCTTGAGGTGGTAAAATTGAGCGATTTCTGAGATTCGCAAGCAAAAGTCGTAATCTTCAGCGCGGTTAAATTCGGAGTTGATGCCACCTATGCGATCGTATAAGTGGTGGCGAAATAAGCGAAAGTGGAAGGTCATAAAGTCTACTAACAGCCTATCTGGAGAGTAGGGTATTTGGCTGCGGTGTCCTAGTCCTTTTACTTGAGTTTTTTCATTAATCATTAGATAGTCCGTGTAGACTACTCCGATTTCTGGTTGTGCGTCTAATACGGCTGCGGTTTCTTCGAGGGCGGTGGGTGCGAGCAAGTCGTCGCTGTCTACCCAGCCAGTGTATGTTCCTTTGCACATTGTGTGAGCCGCTTTGAGGGCTATTCCTCGGCCTTGGTGGGGGGCGGCGATTACTTGAATTCGGGTGTCTTGCTGTGCGTATTTGCGGGCGATAGTGAGACTGGAGTCTGTGGAACCGTCGTCCCAAATTATCAGTTCAAAGTTGGGGTAGGTTTGGGCGAGAACGCTTTCTATGGCGGCGCTGAGGTATTGTTCTCGGTTGTAGGTGGTGGTAATGATGGAGATTGAGGAGGTCATTGGGAATTTCAAGCAGTTGGAGAGCGATCGAGCTTTCGGTAAACAGTTTTGATGTTTTTATGCAGAAGTTTTAATCTAGGTTTTATCGTTAAATAAATGTTAGCACTTGTTGAGATAAATTGACTTTAAGCATTTTTTTGAGAGGGATCTGGGGCGAGCGCATTTTCACTTAATATTACTTTCCATCACTCAATCTTAATAGGCGGTGGAACCCCCCAAAGTTTGACAGTAGTGTCTTTACTTCCACTAGCAAGTGTTTGCCCGTCGGGACTAAAAACAACACAATAAACACAGCCCTTATGATCGATTTGACCACCACTACTAAAATAAGTAATCCCTGTTACTTTCTCTAAATCCCACAAACCTATTAGATAATTAGTATCGCCACCCCCGCCTGCCAAAGTTGTCCAATCTGGACTAATTGTAGCCGATACAATTTCTACCTCGGTTGACATAGTGCGGATAAGTTTCCCAGTTGCGGGATGCCAAAATTTGATACTTTTGTCTTGTTCGTGAACGCTAGCAAGCATTTGTCCTGAAGGATGAAAACGCACGGCAAAGACTAGACCGCAGTTAGCCTCTAAAGTGCGAATTTCTGTTCCAGAGTCCAAATCCCATAACTTAATATAAGTATCAGCGCTAGCACTAGCTAAGGTTTTCTCATCAGGGCTAATAGCAACACTTAAGACAGTATGACTGTGACCGCTAAGAGTATGTATCACCTGATAAGTATTGAGATCCCAAACTATAATAGTGTTGTCGGCCGCACCGCTAGCTAAGCGTGTACCGTCTGGACTAATCGCAAGGCAAAGTACGGAACAAGTATGACCTGTTAGGGTGCGGATAACTTGACTCGTGCTCAGATTCCAAATTTTAATGGTAGTGTCAGCACTACCACTGAGCAAGGTTTTTCCATCTGGACTTGCGATTAATGAAACCACTGCATCTGTATGTTCTGTAAGAGTGCAAATTCCTTGCCCAGTATTCAAGTTCCAGATTTTGATAGTGCCATCGGCTCCGCCACTAGCTAGGGTTTGTCCATCAGGAGTAAAAGTAATAGAATAAACTGAATCTGAGTGACCTCTAAATGTTTCTATATAACGAAATAAAGCATAGCGATTGTTATTTTGAATGGCTTTTAGTAGGATTTGTCGATCTTCTTCCTCACGCTCCCGTTCTCGATCGCGATTGAAATAATTCCAAGTATACTCTGAAGGTAAATGCAAATGTGTAAAGTCTTCAATCAATCTCTCTTTCCACATAAATAAAGTATGTTCAGAAGGTTCTGAACTTTCTCTCAATTCGTCTAAGTCATAACTTTTCATGAATTCGTCTTCGTCTGAGTCCGAACTTTCTCTAAATACAAATTCGTATGGTTCGCATAAAAAATTAGGCTCTTCTTGAATATTTGCAGATGATAGTATATCTTTTTCTTCGTCGATAGTCGAGAAACAAGTAAAGGTATGGACTAGACAGGAAGGGTCTGGACAAATAGATATGGGTAAAATTTCATAAGATTTTGTTCCCAGGCAAAAATCACACACGAATTCAAAAAAATCACGACCTATACGGTAAATTTCTCCATCAAACTCAGGGCACTTCAGCCAGTAAATATCGCAACTATAGTCAGACTCACTATAAGTTCTAAGATCGAAAATAGCTATGCGTGCCGCGCAATCCTCCCCAAACACAAAAGCCCCTTTAAGTAAATCTGCTATTGATTCTAAAGTCATATCTTTTTCAAGTTCTTCTAAGGAATACAACTGATGATATGTAATTTCATAGTGAATAGTTTCCAGCGAAAATTGATGAAAACAATGAGAGTATATAGGACTGTAGATGTTAATCATGTTACCCAATGTTCCGCTGCCAAAAATTTGAGAGAAAATCTTATAATCTTTGGGTAACTTAATATTATTTTTTGTTTCAAATTCCAGCATCTCTTGTTCACTTAAGCACTCTCCTCGCTCATCAAATACTTCTAGATGTGCCAGTAACGATCGCCATTTTTGCATAATGCCCTCAAAATCTTGCTTGAAATTAACTTGTTAATTTGAACTCGGTGAGAGAATTGGCTCATAGGGGGGTACTTAGTTTGCTGCCAAGTGAAAACTCAAATTTACCCTAAGAATTTAACTCTATAACCCGTGTCTTTCCAGTGGAAGTGTTAACCTATGAGCAGGAGGAAGAAACTCGGCTGGATTTGGGATATTGCGTAGAGTCAAGCTAGCTTCCGATGGAAAAAATGTTGCCCTTGCGGTTAATGAAGTAGGTCTAATTCTAGGAGTAGTACGTTGCTCATATTTCAGGGAGACTTGATAAAAAAGAGTCACTTCCGTTAAGCATTTATTGCGCTTCATTTGTGTGAGCGTTGTATCTACCAGTAATTCAAATTGATACCAGGGACTATTGGAGTTGGAGTTTACCCATCCGTTCTGGGCAAACACGTTATTCAATGCACCCGTGCCGCCCAATAAAGCTGATACAATATGTCCTTGATGATCTGTCGGCAAAATACCAAGTACGCTTTGGCGATTTTTTCGATTTGCATCTGTCCCTGTCCTACTTCCAGAATGTTCTATAACAGCGATGGTCTCATCACTGGTTATGGATACATTAGACGGGTTTTTGTCAACATCTTTTTTAACATCCTGGATATTGTTGGTGTTTTTAGTTGCACTGCCGACATTATAACTGATCCGTCGAAGCTGATCTATTACTTTCCCCGAATGACCAAGGGGATCAGTTGAATCAACAGGACTATTTTTCACATACCGATAAAGATTAGCATCCCCACCACCAAACCCAACAGAATCCTCCCCAATAAACCGTCCTATCTCCGGATTATAATACCGACTCCGATAATAATACAACCCAGTTTCAGCATCCAACTCCCGCCCCGTAAACCCATACCGACTACCAAACGCAGAATTCGACTGAGAAACAACCCCACCAAACGAATCATACCTCACATGATTCGCCACACTCCCACTATTATCCACAAAATCCTTAACCGTCCCCAACTGGTCAGTCAAAGCCCACAAAACACCCCCCTGAGCACTCTCCTGCGCCAACACTTGGTCAACACCAGTCCCGTAAAAATACCGCTTGTCCAAAACAGGTTGATTCGACCCCGAAGCCACAAAATCAAACAGTACATTATC
>NZ_JAUBUJ010000256.1:0-1107 GCF_036705405.1 Microcoleus sp. B13-B6 | reverse complement strand
GGTTTTTAGCTGGCATTTTTGTAGAGATTGACTAAACTCCTTTTTTATTATACCCTATTTAAAGGTACAACAGCTTAGTCAGAAATCTAAATACGTGCTAGATGCTGACATTGCCAAGTGTTTCGACCGCATCGACCATGAAGCACTGCTCAAAAAATTAAATACATTCCCCACCATCCGCCGACCTGTTCGAGCCTGGTTAAAAGCGGGAGTGATGGATGATAAGCAGTTGTTTCCAACATCTGAGGGTACGCCACAGGGCGGAGTAATTTCTCCACTACTGGCAAATATTGCCCTCCACGGGATGGAAGAACGAATTAAAAAGTATGCTGATACTTTGCCCACCCGAAGTGGTCATGGTAAGCGGGACAACCGTAAAAGCCTAAGTCTAATTCGTTATGCCGATGACTTCGTTATTCTTCACGAAGATATAACCGTTGTCCAAAGATGTAAAGAGATAATCTCTGAATGGTTACAAGGCATGGGTTTAGAACTAAAACCCAGCAAAACGAGACTTACTCACACTCTCAACCAGTATGAGCAAGAAAAACCAGGGTTCGATTTCCTTGGTTTTAGGATACAACAATTCACTGTTGGAAAGTATCATTCTAATCAGGGTTTTAAAACAATCATCACCCCAAGTAAGCATTCGCAAAAGGTACATTACGATCAAATCGCTAGTGTTATCGAAGCCCATAAGGCAGCACCGCAAGTGGCGCTAATCAACCATCTAAGCCCAATCATTAGGGGATGGGCAAACTACTATGCGACTGTGGTAAGTAAGGTGACTTACTCAGATATCGATAACCTCACGTACCAAAAGTTAAGCGCTTGGGCAAAACGCCGCCACCCAAAAAAGAGCAGGGAATGGGTGTCAAACAAATATTGGCATTCCATAGGCGGTGATAACTGGGTATTCGCAACGAAAAAGGATGGATTAACCCCATTTCGATTACTTGACCATGCCGACACCCCAATAGTGCGTCATGTGAAAGTTAAAGGCGAATCGTCACCATACGACGGAAACCTAGTTGTGCGAATCGAAGCCGCACGAGAGAGTGGGAAACTCAAAGACTCCCCTGGCAAGCGCTCAAATGCCAGTGTCCA
>NZ_JAUBUJ010000255.1:0-1111 GCF_036705405.1 Microcoleus sp. B13-B6 | reverse complement strand
GGCGATCTCAAATCTGAAGTGCAACACCGCTGGTTTATATTCAATGAATGGTAGCGGAGCTCTTCTCGGCGATAGTCGTCATGAATTGCTGGAAAGCCTGATAGGGAGAATCCCAGCCGAGCGTCTGACGAGGACGGTTGTTCATTAGATCGGCCATGGAGTCCAGCGCATCCTGGTCATGAACGCTCAGGTCTGTGCCCTTGGGCATGAACTGGCGCAGCAGCCCATTCGTATTCTCACAACTGCCTTTTTGCCAAGGGCTGTGCGGATCACAAAAGTACACCCGCATGCCAAGGGCTTGTGCGAGTTCCTTGTGCCGGGCCATCTCCTTGCCCTGGTCGTAGGTGAGTGTCTGGCGCATCGGCTGTGCAATCTGGCGCAGCTTGTTGGTGAACGCGGCCAGCGCACTCTCTGCGGATGCGTCAGGCATCTTGCACAGCAGCACCAGGCGCGTTGAGCGCTCTACCAGCACACCCACCGCCGACTTGTTGCCAGCGCCCTTGATCAAATCTCCCTCCCAATGCCCCGGCATCACGCGATCATTGACCTCGGGTGGGCGAACATGGATAGAGACCATGTCTGGAATCTGACCACGCCGATCAGAGCCTGCTGAACGCGGGCGGCGTGTACTCTTGCCCTGGCGCAGCAGTGCGATGAGCTGGCGGCGCAACTCACCGCGTGGGTATGCATAGATAGCGGTGTAGATGCTCTCGTGCGAGGCATGCATGCTCGGCTCCTGGGGATACATGCGCTGGAGTGTGCGTGCAATCTGCTGGGGCGACCACAGCCAGCACAGCATGGTGGTGACAAGAGTCCACAAAGCCCCGCCGCTGTGCAGCTTGGGGTGTGGCCTGGCCTGAATGCGCCGCTGCTGGCACCTGCGCTGCGCAGACTCACTGGCATAACTGCCATTGCAGGCGTTGCGCTGCAACTCACGGCTGATGGTGCTGGGGCTGCGGCCTTGAAGGCGGGCTATGGCCCTGATGCTCCAGCCCTGCTGGCGCAGCGATGCCAACGTCACCCTCTCTTCTGGCTGCAAGTGTTCGTATCTCGTTCCCATTTGCGTACATTACCCTCGGTGAGGGTGTTGCACTTCAGATTTGAGATCGCC
>NZ_JAUBUJ010000087.1:21673-37571 GCF_036705405.1 Microcoleus sp. B13-B6 | reverse complement strand
CGTATTGTACAATACGCGAGCGGGGACGCTCGCACTACAATAAAAAAAATGCTTTTTACAAAACTGAGATGCTCCCAAATGGGGTCACTCTCAGTTTACTGTGCTGTTGTCGGAATGGTGTTCTATTGTTAGGCGGAGGTTTGTAGCGACTCATAGGGCTGGATGAGAATCTCAGCGGGAATTCCTAACTCTTGATTCAGCTTCCGAATCATTTCCAGAGTCAAGGATCGTTTGCGAGATAATATCTCAGAAACTTTAACTCGACTGCCAATACATTGTTCCAAATCGCTACCAGACCATCCGCGGGCATCCATGTAGTATTGAATGGCTGCAATTGGATCGGGTATTGCGATCGGAAAGTGTGCCTTCTCGTAAGCTTCTACTAGGGTACTGAGCACATCTAGGCGATCGGACTCAGGTGTATTTGGAGCTGCATTAAACAGCAATTCAACCTCTCGAAGGGCATCCTGATAGTCAGTTTGGGTTCTAATTGGACGTATTTCCATATATCAATTTGTGTTTAGATTGTTTCTGCATCTACCTTGTCATACTCGGCATGAGTGCCAATAAAGCGGATAAAAATAATGCCGATGTCATAACGAATGGCAACAATCAGCCGATAGGAATTGCCTTTGATGTTGAACACAACACGATTGTTGGCAATGATGCTGGCATTACCATGAGCGGACTTAACATCGACTGGACTCTGCCAATCGGCGTGAGACGCTTCGTAGTACCAAGTTTTTAGTGCTTCTGAGGCATCTGGATGAGTTTCCCAAAAGCTTCGCAAGGTGCTGCGGGACAAAATACGCATAGAACTTCGTGACTGGAACTCCCGAAACACGAGACAATTGAAATATCGGTTCTGCCATTGTCAGAGGGCAAAGAATAACGTGCTATCTCATCATTTTATCACAGAATCTTTGTCTCTAGGAATAGTTGGTGGCAAGGAGTTTTCGGATGCTGGGGGAGCGAAACCCAAAAATGATATCTTGAGAAAACACACCGCGTTGAATCAATTCTCGCTCGATGTAGATTTCGGTACTGTTGTGTTGAATCCAGATTTGATTTTCGATGATATCGAGCTGCATAGCACACCCATAGATGCGATATTCCTCGCGCCATTCGTTGTGCATAACGAGGTATCGATCGCGGGCGAAATCGAATATTAGCTGAGCATTTGCGTCATTTGTAGAAAAGTCTTCGAGAAAGTCACAAACAATTTTGCGGTATTCGTTTAGTCTATCCATTGGTCGATCGCCTCACGAGTTGGATTGTAAATAATTAGTCGGATTTCATAACGTTCGATGACAGTTTTTGCGGGTTCAAATCTGAGAAACATTTGGTAGGTATCGGTGGGCACTGCCAGATACAGTATACGTTCTGGTTCACTAGAGACTTC
This sequence comes from Microcoleus sp. B13-B6, assembly GCF_036705405.1. Lineage (NCBI taxonomy): Bacteria > Bacillati > Cyanobacteriota > Cyanophyceae > Oscillatoriales > Microcoleaceae > Microcoleus > Microcoleus sp. B13-B6. The sequence continues at coordinate 36,169 of NZ_JAUBUJ010000087.1, read as the reverse complement.
GATGGCAACGCGATAGTTGAGGAATTGACCGAGGGCGGTGTGGAATTCAGAAATGGTGGAGCCACCTGCGAAACTTTTGACTTCTACAGCTATTTTACGTCCTTCTTTTTCAGCGGCGATCGCTTCTTCGGCTGCAAGATCGATGTATACATCAGCAACACCATAGCGTAACTGGTAGGGATCGTGGGTAATCTTCCAGCCATCTTTTTGTAGGGCGATTTTGACCCTGTTGTGGAAGAGATCCTTTGCCATTTTTAGATTGTACCCAAGGATTTACATCGGAACTTAAGGGTGTACCGACTTCCACCGAAACAATGACGGCGGTGTATTGTCCGCTGTCGGTGAGTTGTTTGGCTAAAGCTAGCATGGCGGTGGTTTTACCGACTTGTCGGGGTGCATGGATGACGAAATAGTTGCGTTGAGCGATTAACCGTTCTAAGCCCGGTAAGCGCAGTGTTGGGGGTAGCACGTAATGAATGTCTGCTTGGCATGGGCCTGCGGTATTGAACCAGCGTGGCATAGGTTAATTGGGGTTAAAGGGGTTGCTCTCAGTTTACTGTGCTGTACCCGAATAGAAAGGATAAAAGTTACTCGGAACGCCGTGAATTGATAAAGCCTTTGTCAAGAACCCTGAGCTTCAAAATACGGGCTAACGATCGCTGTCATAAAACTTCTATCCAGCATTTTAAATACTCTTAAACGACGATATTATTAGTATTAATCATTTGAAAGCACTGAAATGTTAGACCAAGCCCCCAAACTGTAAAGATTAAAAGCTAGAGGCACTGTACAACTCCCAGGAAAAACTATGCCCCTCATGCAAATTTCAAAGCCTTTTCTAATCCCAGAACATCATCGATGTTTCATCCTTAATCATCTTGGCATCACACTTTGGGCAAGGATGTTTACTAGGCCAGCGATAGAGCCGCGATCCTTGACATTTAGGACAAATATTGAGTCTCTTATCATAGTTAGGATCGCCAGTCGGGCCATCTTTGCCATCGCGCCCAATCAGAACGTCAACTACTGCTTCACAATCTTCACAGGTCATTGTTCTAACAACAGCGATCATTCCAACGTCCCGATGGCCAGAAACCCATTTTGCTATGTACCCACAACCAGGACATACAAAGTTAAATTTTGCACCCATTGTTTTCCTTGATGAAGCTTGGCTAATTTGTACCAGTATACCTCTGTCCCAGAGCCGATCGGATTGCAGAGCAGAACTCTCTGACGACTAAGCAGACTAACTTGTAATAGTATTTTAATTGTAGGGTGCGTCAGGTGAGTTTCTTAAACGATTATTGAAGGTTTAAATATCTGACGCACCTTACTAATTATGAGAATTGCGTAATTCCTGTTAGTATTAACTAACGGCTACAGCCTCCCCCAAAGGATGCTGCTGCAAAACCGCTTGCAAATACTTCCCAGTATAAGACCTCTGATTTGCCGCCACATCCTCCGGCGTTCCCGCCACAATAATCTCGCCGCCCTTATCTCCCCCTTCGGGCCCCAAATCGATCGCCCAATCGCAGCACCGAATCACATCTAAATTGTGTTCGATTACCAAAATTGAATTACCCTTATCCACCAATCTTTGCAGCACATTTAACAAATGGTGAACATCATAAAACGACAAACCAGTCGTCGGTTCATCGATCAAATAAAGCGTCTTCCCAGTAGCGCGGCGCGACAGTTCCGTTGCCAATTTTACCCGCTGCGCTTCGCCCCCAGAAAGCGTCGGCGCCGGCTGTCCCAACTGAATGTAACCTAAACCAACATCAACCAAAGTTTGCAGTCTGACGCCCGCCCTGGGAATATTTTTAAACATCTCCAAAGATTCCTCTACAGTCATGTTCAAAACATCAGAAATCGACTTGCCTTTATACTTCACTTGCAGTGTTTCCCGGTTGTACCGTGCACCTTTGCAAACCTCGCACTGCACGTAAACATCCGGCAGAAAATTCATCGAAATCACGTTCACGCCTTGGCCGCCGCAAGCTTCGCACCTTCCTCCTTTGACGTTAAAAGAAAACTGCCCCGCTTTGTAACCTCTTGTCTTCGCTTCAATGCTTTCGGCAAACAAATCGCGAATCACATCAAAGACTCCCGTGTAAGTAGCGGGATTAGAACGCGGAGTGCGGCCGATGGGAGATTGATCGATGACAATTACCTTATCAATCACATCCTCTAGAGAGCGTTCGCCTTTAGTTTTGAGGGCGTCCATATCGGGTGGTAAAGGCACTTTTTTTGTGATATAGTGTTGCAGCGACGGGTACAGCAATTCATTAATTAAAGTTGATTTTCCCGAACCGGAAACCCCCGTCACGCAGACGAGTTTTCCGAGGGGAATTTCGACATCGATATTTTTTAAATTGTTGCGCGTTGCATTTATAATTGAGAGAGCTTTGCCGTTGCCTTTTCTCCTTTCATTAGGCGTTTCAATTACTCGCTTTCCCGACAAATAAGCCCCGGTCAAAGATTCTTCGGCCGCCAGCAAATTTTCTAAACTTCCTTGCGATATAATTTTGCCGCCGTGCACGCCGGCACCGGGCCCGATATCGACAATGTGGTCGGCCGCTCGCATGGTTTCTTCATCGTGTTCTACTACAATCAAAGTATTGCCTAAATCGCGCAATTTTGTTAAGGTTTGCAGCAGGCGAAAGTTGTCTCTTTGATGCAGTCCGATGCTGGGTTCGTCCAAAACGTAGAGCACTCCTGTCAAACCAGAACCGATTTGAGTTGCCAGTCGAATTCGCTGCGCTTCTCCGCCAGAAAGCGTCATGGCTGCGCGGTCTAAAGTCAGGTAATCTAACCCGACATCGAGCAAAAATTGCAGCCTTGCTTTGATTTCTCTCAGGGCTAAATCGGATATTTGAAATTGCCGATCGCTCAATCCCAAATTATTTACTCGTTCGCGACAGTCGCGAATCGAAATACTGGTTAAATCCACAATTCCGTACTGTCCCAACCGCACCGAAAGCGCCTCGGTTTTCAAGCGCTTGCCGTGACAAACCTCGCAAGAGCGATCGATCCGATACTGTTCCAGCTTCTGCTTGATCAAATCAGAACCAGTATCGTCGTACTGGCGTTGCAACATGGCAATCACGCCATTAAAATCTCTCCTAAAATCAGTGCTGCCGTCGCGCTTTTTACCTTCGGCGGTGCGCTTGGACTCATTGCCGTACAAAATTACCTGCTGGTGTTCGGGCTTTAATCGATACCAAGGAGTGTCGATATCAAACCCGCAAGTATCCGCAATACTGCAAAGCAAAGAGAGATAATAGGAATTGTCTTTGTCTGACCAAGGCGCGATCGCACAATAAAGAGGTGCTTTCTCATCGGGAACTACCAACTCCGGCGCAAAAGTCCGCAAACTCCCCAAACCGTGACAGTTTGGGCAAGCACCGTAGGGCGAATTAAACGAAAATAACCGGGGGGAAAGTTCTTCCATTACTGCGCCGTGTTCGGGACAAGCAAAGTTTTCGGAAAATACCATCGGCCCCTGTGGTTGAGAATTTTCTTCAGTCGGTAACTCTTCAATTATCGCAATTCCCTCTGAATGGCGCAAACAAGTTGCCAGAGAATCAACTAAACGTTCTTCTAAACCGGGTTTTTTAATTAACCGATCGACAACTATCTCGATATTGTGCGTATGATTTTTATCTAATTCGATATTTTCCGAAAGTTCTAAAATTTCTCCGTTAACTTTGACGCGAATAAATCCTTCCGCAGCTAAACTCGACAATAATTTGCGGTGAGTGCCTTTTTTTCCGCGCACAACTGGTGCCAGAAGGTGAAAGCGAGTGCCGTCTGGAAGTGCCATGACTCGATCGCACATTTCATCAATTGTCTGCGGCGCAATGCAGCGATCGCAAATCGGACAGTGCGGTTCGCCGGCTCTGCCGTAGAGCAATCTGAGATAATCGTAAATTTCTGTAACAGTGCCAACAGTCGATCGCGGGTTATGAGAAGTTGACTTTTGGTCGATCGAAATAGCCGGACTCAAGCCTTCGATCGCGTCCACATCCGGTTTGTCCAACTGTCCCAAAAACTGGCGCGCGTAGGCGCTGAGAGACTCGACGTAGCGGCGCTGGCCCTCGGCAAAAATTGTATCGAAAGCCAGGGAAGACTTACCAGAACCGGAGACGCCAGTAAAAACGATCAGGCGATCGCGCGGCAGTTCCAGATCGATATTTTTCAGGTTGTGCTGTCTCGCACCGCGAACCCGAATCGTATTTTGGTTGTTTGAGTGAGAATTCGTCACATTATGCCCGTTGCGGGATGCACTTGGCTGGCTGTTTGAGGTTTCGGCGCGTTGGGACATGAGAGTAGTGCAAAATAGTGCTTAACCATCTTAGCGCTGCCGATCGAATAGCTGGCATCCAAACTCAAGAATATCAAAGAATAGTCAAATAAGTTTCCGTCGGCCCGTCGGGCAAAACCTTCAATCTTTGATTTTTCAAATCTATTTCAATTCCCAGCGCTTCCATCGGAATCACGCCTAAAAGTGGCGTTTTCCCCTCTGGCAATTCCAAACACTCAAAAGTCCCTTCGCGGCCGCACAGGGAAATCGAAGCATCCCGAAAAATCCTCGCCTCACTAATACCCGTTGCAGTCTCAACAACCACTTGCTTGAGAATTTTCAAACCCAGTCTGGCAATGACATCTTTAGGCAAACACAAAGTTGTCGCGCCCGTATCCACCAAAACATTTTCTAGAGTAACAGACCTGACTTGCTCGATGGGAATCAGATTATCTTCTGCTTTCCCTTCATCCAGCCGATTCGTAATTACTAGGGTTGTGATAACTTTTCCCATTGGAGTTTCCGTAGTTGTTTCCATTACGATCAAATTATCATAAATTGCTGCTTTAATTTTAGCACATAGTTCCACATATTTTAGGGCAATACGGTTCATTTAAAACTGTTTATTCCCCGGAGATCCCCCTAAATCCCCCTTAAGAAGGGGAGTAGGGGTTGACTTTGAGTAAGTTCTTGTCCCCCCCTTCGTAGGGGCGGTGCGACCCCTACTCCCCGTGCCCGCCCTTGGCTAGGGGGGATCGGGCTTAACTGAAGCCTATTGTATTGTAGGGCGATGCACTCCCCATTCGGCACCGCCCACCTGACGAATAGCTCTAGCTAAATCATCAAATTATTGCACCCCAATAAATTTGTGAGTTTGCAAAGATAGCCTGTAACTAGGATTTTGTTTCAGAAGTTCCAAAATAATGGGAATTGCGGATTTTTTTGACTTCCATTCTGGTTGCAAGAACACCGGAATATTCACATTATTTTCCAAATGCTTGTGATAAAATTCAACTTCTTCGCCAGTGCTAACCACTAACTTAATTTCATTTGCTCTCGTCCAAAAAAGCTCTTGCACCGGATATTTAGGATTGACGTGTTCCTTCGGAGAAAGAGTAATCCAAGCCTGCGGGGAAACATCCTGCCAGCAAGCACCCGAAGTTTCAATACTCACCTGCTTGTCAGCTTCTAACAAAGCTTCAACTAACTCAGGCAAATCCCGGTGAATGAAAGGTTCGCCACCAGTAATGACAACTCTCGGAGACTGCAATTGAGCGAGCAATTGGGCGATCGACTGCGGCACAGACGGCAAACCTTTGCCCCCATTTGCGTAGCCTGTGTCGCACCAAGGACACCCCACAGGGCAACCTGCCAATCTAATAAAATCAACTAAAGTCCCCGTCCAGTAACCTTCGCCTTGAACGGTACACTGAAAAGTTTCGTGAATTGGTAATTTTACCTGTAAATTAGACACCCGAAGTTACACCTCTGATTAACTAAAAAATACATCATTCTGTAGAGTGCGCCCAGCGCACCTTACTCTATAATTTTGAGTTTATAGGGTGCGCCCCGCACACCTTAGTCTATATATAAAACTGACTTGTATATTCTTGAATAATTAGCAGTTTGTGGCAATTTAAAAATGAACCGCAAACCGCAAACAACTCTTTAATTATGCTGTTCCGGTTCCATCATAGTAGCCCAACGGCGTTTCAAGGCCAAAGTCAGTCCGTCAGCAATGGGGACAACACTGAGAGTAACTCTGGGATCGTTACGCAATTTGTCGTTGAAACTACGAATGGCGAGGGTGCTTTCGTCTTGTACTTGAGGATCAGCAACTCGTCCAGACCACAGAACATTGTCAATTACAATTAAACCGCCATTGCGTACAAGTTGCAGCGATCGCTCAAAATAAGCCTCATAATTTTCTTTATCGGCGTCGATGAAGGCAAAATCAAAGGTTCCAGCTTGTCCCTCGCCTATTAGTTTGTCGAGAGTATTTATTGCTGGGCCCAACTGCAACGAAATCTTATTAGCCACGCCTGCTGCTTCCCAATAGCGTCGTGCGATCGTAGTATATTCCTCGCTGACATCGCAGGCAATAATTTGACCGTTAGGAGGCAGCGCTAAAGCTACGCAAAGCGAGCTATAACCAGTAAAAACGCCAATTTCTAAGGTTTTGGTCGCTCCCATAAGCTGCACCATGAGCTCCATAAACTGACCTTGTTCGGGAGCAATCTGCATCATCCCCATAGGATGCTTAGCAGTTTCTTCCCGTAGTGAAGCGAGAATATCGGGTTCCCGCAGAGAAATAGATAACAGATAATCGTAAAGTTTATGTTCTAGGCCAAGAGTTGAGTTCGTCATCGGTTTGTCCTTGCTGCTGACTTTTGATTTGAGATTGTAGACGCCCTGTTAATGGAAATCGCAGAATGTAGAGTTAATTTTGGCATCTATTTTGCTGTGGCTGATGGCAGGTTGCAGTAGCAGTGTGTCGGTTACACAGAGGCCACTTGCAAAACGCACACTCTACTTCCAAATCAGTTTATCTCAGCTACAGGTGATTTAGCATATCTGGAAAATAAAAATGGATAGAGGGAGTGTTTTGAGATTCCTGGTTTTCTAGCACCGTGTAACGCCGTTAGTGATACCAGTTCAAAAAATGAATGCAACTGTAGACAATCTGCAAACCCATACATAATCAGCCATTCCCCATCTCAAATCTCAAATCTCAAATGGTATGAGTTGGGGAGAATGTGACTTCATCCTGATTACTAAGGAATGAGAATTAAATAACTTCCACTCTTGAAAGTGGGATAGGCGTCCCGCCCGTCCTTTTTGGACGGGCGGGACGCCCATCCCACAATAACAACTAAAATTGTAAGTTATTTAATTCGCGCTCCTAACTAGATGAACTGCGAAAAACATAAGTATGTCATTGCCAGTGAAATGAAGCAATCCCAAAGGTTGTGATTCGTTTACATTTTGTTACAGTGTCATTTTTTTTGTGCCCCTCTACTTAATCGTCAATGAGTAATTCTTGAGGGCTTATATCATGTCCGATCGATTATCCCTAATACGGTAGGGGCGGGTTCACGAACAATATCTGCCAATAATTGACAATCTCAAAAACCCGCCCTTTTAATCGATCCCAAACCAAAAAACCGTTTCCTTTAACTATTATGGATGGGTTCAAGCCCGTGTATGTTGCTGGAACAAACCAGGCGTCTGGAAACCCTTGTCTCCCGGAGGATTATTAATCACTAATAAACTGGGTTCAATAGGACGATTTCTTAACTGTCACACATTATGAATCCATACCTAAACAACCTACCCCAAATCTCCACTACCTTGCAGGATTGAGGTAGAGCAAGTATTTGTGGGAAAAAACAGGTTTATCGCAACCCTTGCCCAGCACTTTTACTCATAACTAATGAACCGGGATTAATAGGACGCTCACTTAACTGTCACAGTTTATTACTCCAGACCTAAACCACCTACCCACAATCAAAACAACATTCTACCAAGGCGATCGCTATGTATTACACTTTCGCAGGTTTTGGTGCCGCCACAGGCATATTTTTGCTGCTAGTTTTTGCCATTCTGCAATGGCTGCACGTCTCCGCCGGCAGTTTTATTGATTGGATAATTGCCATTGCTATTTTTGAATGGCTGTTGTTGATAGTTACAGTTCCCTGGAATATCCATTTTGAAGCTAAAGAAGTTTTAGCACAAGCCGCAGAATCGACTAAAAAAAACATTGCTGTCGATCAGGAACAAGTCAAATACGTTACTGTATTAGTTAGCCGATCGCTCTTTGTGGCGATCGCACTTCACCTGTTTAGCGCGATCGCACTTTACGCCCTAGCCGCCGCCGGAATTAGTGCTATTGGCTATCTCAGTTCCGCTGCTGCACTGCTGTTAACTGTACTGCGTCCAGCTATCCGAGGTTATCAGTATTTAGCCCAACGGCTGACAACTATCCGCCGCCAATTTTTGTACCCCCGTGAAGATATTGTCGAACTCCGCAGCCGCTTTGCAGTATTAGAATCTACAGTTAAAGATTTAAGCAATCAATTAAGTTCAGACAATCCGACTTCGCGGGTGGCTGTCCAAAATCGGGAACGGGAAGCTATCAGAAGAGAATTAACTACTTTATCCGCATCTCTACAATCTTTGCAAGTAACAAATCAGGCAGAACACACTAAACTGAGAAGAGATGCAGAAAGTGCGATCGCCCAACTCACCGATGACGGACAATTTCTCAACCACGTCCGCGAAATCATCCGCTTCTTTAAAGAATCGTAAAGTCAGTTGATAGTTGACTGTTGACAGTTGTCTGTTGACAGTTGACTGTTGACAGTTGTCTGTTGTCATTAGTTACCAATGCCCGATGCCCGATGCCCAATTCCCAATTCCCAATCTTTAGATAGATGCCAAATAGTCGCAAATAGTGAAAATTTTAATAAAAACAGAATTTTCTCACTCTTGAGGAAGACTCAATAAAGGTATTTTCCCTAACCGCAATTTTTCGCAAACTATAACCAAAGATAGTTTGTGAATGAGCTAGCTTGGGATTAATATTTAAACATAAGCCAAAGACCTTTTTGAAAAGATAACTCAGGAATAAATCATGACTAATCGCCAACCAATACCCCCCAAAGAAGAAGTTAGCAAATCAACACCGGCCGACGAACAAATCGAAGCCAATATGGAAGCCCCCCACTACGACAGGGGCATTACTCCTGCGGAGACAGCAGCGCGGCAAGACCGCGAAGGCGCTAACTTCATGCACACAACCACCGAAGCGAAGCAGAAAAGTGCAAAAACTGATGACCAAACCGATGACGAAAGCATTCACACCACAGATGGTTATACAGTAGACCGAGAAGGCCTGGTTAACAATTACGCGGTCGAACCGGAAATGTACATCAACGAACCGGGCGATTTGAGAGCAAAAGAAGAAGCCGAAGCTGCAGAACGCGCTCGAATTCTCGCAGAAATCAAAGATAAAAAAGGCGAAGAAGGAAAACTGACAATGGATGCAGATACCCGCGGCAAAGGGCCGGGCATTATCTAGATTGTGTGGTTGGTAGTTGCGTTTCAGCGCGCGAGGTTGCAACTGCAAAGCACAGGGGCGGGTTTTTATAGTTCCGGCAATTATCGATCGATATTTCCGGTAAAACCCGCCCCTATTTTGTTTTCCACATCTGTTTTTTGAGTTGAGACTTTACATCGTACATCTTGCACCAATATCAATAATCCTTTTTTGGGCTGGGTCTCCTGCCCGACCCCTACTCCTCACAATAAAACTCATTCTTTGTGGAACAGGCAGGAAACCCTTTTCTTGAGAATGGTGCAAGATGTGAGTTACATCTGAGATATTGCACCATTCTCAATTACTTGTTTAGGAACAGGCAAGATGCCTGTTCCACAAGAGATGAATTTTATTGTGGAACAGGCATCTTGCCTGTTCTTCAGAATGGTGCAAGATGTGAGTTACATCGTACACCTCTCAATTACCGTATCAATCGGCCAGTTTTCAGACCCAGCTCAAAAACGCCTTAAAATTACTCAAGCTTTAACATTTTCCCTCAGCCAATTAAACTTAGCCTCAGCTAGCGCCAAATTTTCCAGAACGTTAGGATTGATATCCTCGCGTTCAAATTCTGGTTGATCTAATTCAATATTGCGACCATATTCTATATGTCGGATCGTACCGCGCATCCTATCTGCCAGACACAGTGAAATGCCATAATAAAACCGGGAAGCAAAGCCCATATCGTTTTGAAGTTTGATTACTAACTGCCGCCTAGGAATTGCCAGCAAGTGAGTTTCTTCGATCGCCTTTACCGTTGCTAAAGGAGGGCGAGCGTCAATGAAAGAGACTTCTCCCACCAGTTCTCCGCTGGCTATTTTAGCGAGCTCTCTAGTCCGCTCAGCCTCGATTAAAACGCTCAAACTCCCCTTCAAAACAATGTATAGCGCATCTATCTGTCTCCCTTCCTGGATCAAAATCCCACCCGGATATAGAACTTCCTTTTTGCCTTTTTGAACGATCCAGTTGATATCGTCATTATTTAACTGGCTCAAAATAAAAAGTGCTTTTTTTCTGCTGCTGTCGGCCATAAGTTTTAGCTCTCGATCGCTTCTTCTTTATATAAAATTTAGATGGGCGCGATCGCAACTTCTTCCGAAGCAGTCCTCGCTGAATACAGTTTTTTTATCCTGCCTAACTTCTTCGCAAAACCCCTATCGAGCAGGCTTTGCCCATAGCAAATGAATCACACTGAATCATAATCTCTAAATACTAGCATTTGTTAAACAATCTTCTTTAACTCGATCGACCTCCCCAACATCCCGCGAAATTCGCGTCTCAAAAGCAATTGGGTTCACCCGCCCAGCTTGGCGGCGGGATGGGGCGCGGTAGACAATGCTCCGCGCCCAGTCTTGCTCACTAAATCGATCGCAAATCAGGATAGCCGGCCAACATATCGTCAGCAGTCAGAGTGTCCCCGTTGGCTTGAGGAGTCCACAGCACCTCAACCGCCAGCAACTGCTCGCTCGATACTCCCCCAATCTGACGCAAAGCTTGGCGCAAATCTTCAGAGTTTTTCACTGCTGGCAATTGCAATTTGCCTTGAGTACCCACAATCACCGTCACCACAATAAATTCCCCAGGATCTGAATTCACATCAGAAGCCACCAGCGCCCCATTTTCCTGCAAACCTGGCAGGATATTGCTGCTCCCTGCTTGCCGGAGCTGATTGTTATAATTCGAGAGCGTTTCTTCAGTAAATTTACTGCGTTCTGCCAAAGAAAGTTGATTAAACTTAGCTTCGGCTGCTTCCAAGCGAGTTTGCACAGATTCAGCGCCCGCGTAAACCCAGTATTCAGGATGCCGCAGCAGCGCCAGAGTAGATTCTTGCAGCACTTGAGCGCGACCTGTCGCTGTATCGGTATCCGCTTTTCGCGCTAGGGAGTCGAGTTCGGCTTGCAAACCACGGGCCTCTGCTAGCAAACCAACTTGCAAGCGGGCGACAGATACAGTGGTAGTAGGGGCACTGTTGCCCAGTTCGTCAGTTCCGCCCCCGGCGCGGCGGAAGCTTTGGACGAGGAAATTAGCGATCGAAATAAAAATCAAAATCGAGAATAGGCCACCAAACCCGCCCCCAAAGCCAAAAAACGGCAGTAAGAACGGGAAACCGAAGCCGCCGCCAAAGCCGCCACCATAGCCGCCGGGGTAGTAGCCTCCTCCCGACGGCGCGTAAGTGCGACTAGGAGACGAGTAACTGCGCGCCGGAGCACTAAAAGATCCGCCGCCGATGCGTCCGCCGCTGCGGGCAGCCAGAGCTCCATCAGCGTTACCGAGGGCTAGCGTCAGTACCAGACCGATCGCAAATAGTGATTTCAAAAGCGGTTTGATCTTTGAAATTAGTTGCTTGTACATAAGACCGTTACTATTCGATACATTTATAATTTACAGTCTATCCTCGCTTCTGGGCAGCCTGGTTATAGGTGTGAAGCCAGCGAGATATCCGTACCAACCGATCCCACCACAGTTATGCCTGAGTCTGCAAACGAGAAAAGCTAGAAAGGACTTGCATTCCGATGCGGAGAACAATAGACCTCTGGAATAATTATTGTGGAACAGGCATCTTGCCTGTTCAAGACTTGATTTTCACTTCTAGGTCTAATCGACATCGCGGGTTTTACAGAAGTTTACTTAAGTCCAGGGCGATCGGCCAACAATAAGCTCTAGACTTTTAAAGAAACGCCGCGAGTCCTCAAAAACAGGGCTTTATCTACCGTAAAAAAAACATTATGTTTCCAACTCACCGCCCCCGCCGCCTCCGCAACCATCCCCAACTCCGCCGGATGGTACGCGAAAATATCTTGACCACCAGCGATTTAATTTACCCCCTATTTGCCGTACCGGGGGAAGCTTTTGCCAAAGAAGTCACATCGATGCCGGGAGTTTACCAGCTATCGGTAGACAAAATAGTAGAAGAAGCAAAAGAAGTCTACGACCTCGGCATTCCGGCTATTATTTTATTCGGCATTCCCGCAGACAAAGATACAGACGCGACAGGTGCTTGGCACGACTGTGGCATCGTTCAACAAGCGACGGAAGCGGTTAAAAAAGCTGTACCAGATTTAATCGTCATGGTCGATACTTGTCTGTGTGAATATACCAGTCACGGTCACTGCGGCTATTTGGAAGTCGGAGATTTAAGCGGCCGCGTCTTGAACGATCCCACACTAGAATTGCTCAAGAAAACCGCAGTGGCTCAAGCTAAAGCCGGTGCAGATATTATCGCACCTTCGGGAATGATGGACGGTTTTGTCGGAGCAATTCGCGAAGGATTGGACTCCGCTGGATTTGAAGATATTCCTATCATGTCTTACGCGGCAAAATACGCCTCAGCTTATTATGGCCCATTCCGGGATGCAGCAGAGTCTGCTCCGCAATTTGGCGATCGGCGCACCTATCAAATGGACCCCGGAAACGGCCGCGAAGCTCTGAAAGAAATTGCTCTCGACATTGCCGAAGGCGCAGATATGCTCATGGTTAAACCCGCTTTAGCTTACATGGACATCATCTGGCGCGTGAAGGAAGCAACTAACCTGCCAGTTGCTGCTTACAACGTTTCTGGAGAATATGCGATGGTGAAAGCCGCCGCCCTCAACGGTTGGATAGATGAAGAAAGAGTAGTTATGGAAACTTTGACAGGATTCAAGCGTGCTGGTTGTGATTTGATTTTGACTTATCACGCCAAAGACGCCGCCCGCTGGCTGCAAAACTGATTCACTCGATTTGAGATTAGAGATTAAAGAATTGACTCCACAGCACAATATTCGGGTGTTCTTGTGGAGTCAACACCTCTCTCGATAGATGATTTTTGAGCAATTAGGCAAGACACTAGCTATAGCTTACGCTTACCGATACACGACGCCTCGAAACCGGGTTTTTACCGTTTCAGTGGGCTGTAACTGAGATATTGCACCATTCTTGTGGAACAGGCTTTCCGGCCTGTTCCACAAGAAAATTCACTCTTTGTGGAACAGGCCGAAAAGCCTGTTCATAAAAAGCTTATTGACAATGGTGCAACATTTCTGTTGTAACGAAGTATGGCTATGAAAAAACCCGGTTTCTCTGTAGACAAACTCCCAACCCCTAAAAAATCAGTCATTCCCCATCTAAAATCTCTCATCTCAAATATCAAATGGTATGAGTTATAAGTTGGGAATTTTGAGTCAAAGACTTTTTTTCAAAATTTACCCCAAAAAGTATTAATCATCACCGAAATTAGTTAGAAAATATGTATGAATAAAAATAGTTTTGTAAATGGGGAATTCAACCATTGATCGTTCCCAAGCAAAATTAACTTTCACTCGTGTAAAACAGTAAAAGTAACACAGTTGAGATACAAATTCAAGGCAGATTGAGCATGACATCAACGACTAGGGATTCCAGTCACATTCAATTTTGTATAGGTCGCGATCGCGCCGACATCGTACAGATCCAAGAACTATTTAAAGCCGCCGCCTTTTGGGCGAGGGAACGCAAGATAGAAGATTGGGAAATTGCGCTCGCCAACAGCGAACCAGTTGTTACAGTTTGGGACGGCTCACGGGCGATCGGCTTTGCCAGAGCCACCTCAGATGGCATCTATCGAGCTACCATCTGGGATGTCGCCATTCACCCGGATTACCAAGGTGCAGGACTCGGCCGTAAATTAGTGCAAACCGTCTTGAGTCACCCTCGGATGTGCCGAGTAGAGCGAGTTTACCTGATGACAACTTACAAACAAAGCTTCTACGAGCGCATCGGTTTTCAGCAAAACGCTAGCACCACAATGGTACTTGAAAATCAGCTTCTAGAAGAGAATCTCGAATTAGAAATTAGCAACGGCGAATTGCTAACTGCTAATTGTTAAATCCGCACAAAAATTGCACCAAAATCTATAATATGTAGGGTGCGTCGCAGCGCACCTTACTCCCTATAAATAATTTCCTTCTTTCATCTTCCCTCGAACCTCTTCCCGCCTCCGTTACATCTGTTAAATCCTTTGCCCTCTTTCCCACCTGCGTTACATTTCATATGTTGCACCATTCTCAATTAGCCTTTTAGGAACAGGCAAGATGCCTGTTCCACAATAAAATTCATCTCTTGTGGAACAGGCATC
>NZ_JAUBUJ010000087.1:0-21573 GCF_036705405.1 Microcoleus sp. B13-B6 | reverse complement strand
TTGCCTGTTGCTTACAATGGTGCCTGTTCCACAATAAAATTCATCTCTTGTGGAACAGGCATCTTGCCTGTTGCTTACAATGGTGCCTGTTCCACAATAAAATTCATCTCTTGTGGAACAGGCATCTTGCCTGTTGCTTAAAATGGTGCAATATCTCCGTTACATCCCGTACATTGCTCGCGGCCGAACTTCCTTCATCAGAAAGTTGCCAAAGGAATAGAACACTGAGTCCGGTTAAAATTGCACTCTTCGGACTCAGAAGGCACAGCCAGAACCTCCAACTTTCCGCTCATCAAACTCAAAAGAGTCTGATTCATCAATAACCTCATTCCCGAAGACACCTGAGAATTATCGCTGCTCTTGGTAATATCACACTCCAAATCGTGCTTCAGCAAATCCCAAGACTCGCTCCAAGCACTCACTGAACGCTGATCGTCCACCCAAATGTGAACGTATCCAGATTCCGGCGAAGAATGCGCCGAAACAGAAATACTCCCCTCCTCCATCTGAGCAACAGCAGTATCTACCAAATTGACTAAAACTTGCCTAAACCTCGGCAAATCTGCCAATACATAAATCCCCGGATCTGGCGGCAATATCTCCAAACGAATGCCGCGATTAGCAGCTTGCAAGTAAGTTAAATCATCAACCTCGTCAAAAACCTTAGCTAACTGAATCGGCTCAATATCCATCCTTTCAGTGCCGTGTTCAGTTTTAGCAACAGAGATAATTTCATCTATTAATTTCACCAGCTTGAGTGCCGCGACGTGAGCTTGCTCGACAAACTCTCGTTCCTCAGCAGGATCGTCGCACAAATCCGAGAGAATTAATTGCAGCGTACCAATCATAGTGCTCAGGGGCGATCGCAACTCGTGAGAAGTTCGAGCCAAAAAACCAGCCTTAAATTGGCTCATCTCCGATGCCATCTGATAAGCCAATTGAGTTTGCTTAAGTTGCTCGGAAAGAGCATCAAACTTCTCTAAGTGAATTTCTTGAGGAGGTGGGGCTACTTTGGGCGCCGGTTCGGGCTGTTGCGAGCTTTTTTGCCGCAGGCGCCAAATCAAACTGCTTCCCAAACCCAGCCCCAGTCCCATACCTAAATATATAAAGTTGCTCCAGCCGATCGGCGCCATATTGCTTTGCCTTGGAGTTTAGCTTTTAGCATTCTAACTCGATCGTGCCTTGTCGCAATATTTCCCACCCGCTACCAGTCCATTTAGCCACAGTCGAAGGCAAACTCGAAGCTGTTGTCGCTGTTGCTAATTCAGAAGGAACTAATGTCAAGACTTCGGGAAACTGAGCCTCAATTTCTGCCACCGATTCCAGAGGCGGCTGGCCGGATAAATTAGCACTGGTAGTAGCCAAAGGGCCTGTCTCCTCTAGAATCTTGATCGCAAGGGGAAAGTTAGGAACTCGTACTCCGATTGTAGTTGGGTCGATCGAATTCATGACCGCCGGGACTTTTGCCGAAGCCGGCAGCACCAAAGTTAACGCCCCCGGCCAATAGGATTCGGCCACTTGCTGCCACAATTTAAACTCTGCTGGACTCCCCTGCACGTAAGGCCATAAAGCCTTGGCCGATGCTGCCATCAAAATCAGCGGTTTGTCTTGACTGCGGCGTTTAGCTGCAAAAATCAACTCCGAGCGATCGGGACGCGCAGCCAAAGCGGGTACAGTATCTGTAGGAAAACTGACGATATGATTACCAGAAATTGCCCCTTGAACTAGGGCATCGATCGAAACTTGTGTCATGCCATTTTAGATTTTAGATTTTAGATTTTAGATTTTAGAAGTACGACATATTCTTGAAACCTAAAGACGGTAGGCTAAGGCAAACCGATCGATTCCTGCTAAATCCGAAAATATCTGAACTTCACCGTAACTCCCGTGACTTTGCAGCATATCAGCTACCGCCTCAGCCTGTCCCGCCATCATCTCAACCAACCAAACTCCCCCGGATTCTAAATAATCGGGAGCCGTTTCTACCAAATGCCGGATGCAATCTAACCCGTCCAAACCGCCGTCTAAGGCCAGATGAGGTTCGTGCTTCAAAACTTCCGGTTCCAGAGTCAGCACCGTGCTGCTGGGAATGTAAGGGGGGTTAGACACCATGCCGCTGACTTGACCTTTGAGAAATTCTAGCGGTTCCCACCACAAACCTTGATAAAAATTAATTCGCGATTCAAAGCCCAAATTCTCAGCATTCAGTCGAGCAACTGCCAAAGCTTCCGAACTGCAATCTACCGCATAAACCCTAGCATTTGTCAACGCCGAAGCCAAGCCGATCGCGATCGCCCCGCTGCCCGTCCCCAAATCCACCCAATGCGATTTGGGATTGACACCATAGCTTTTAACAGCTTCTACAGCCAAATCGATCAGCAATTCCGTTTCAGGACGCGGAATTAGCACCGCCGGCGTTACTTTGAGCGAAAAATGCCGCCAATGTGCAACTCCCGTTAAATACTGCACCGGCACCCGTTCCTGCAAGCGCCGCTGCCACAATTGAGCAAGTTCAGATAAAGACAACTTTAATTCAATTTTTGGCAAATCTTTAAACGACTCCAAACGCAGAGCCAACCTATCCAAACCAGCCAGCTCTTTCAGCAGCCAGTCGATTTCTGCTAGGGGAATGTCAGAGGCTCTCGCCTCGGTTTTAGCTTGATTCGCCCATTCCCAAAGCTCTAAACCAGAAACAAACATAAGACTTTTTGGGAATTGGGCATCGGGCATCGGGCATCGGGAATTGGTAACTAATGACAACAGTCAATCGATTTTCGATTTTCGATTTTCGATTTTAGAGGCGACCCCACGGATAAATGCGGGGGCTTGAGGATTTTCGATTTTCGATTTTGGATTGATTCCACGGATAAATCACGTGGCGGGTACCACCTTTGAAATTCGTGGTCAACAGTCAACAGTTAACTGTCAACTGTCAACTGTCAACACTCAACTGTCAACTGACTAACTATTAGCGAGCTGGAGCCGGAGCTGGAGCCGGCCGAGCTGGAGCCGGAGAGGCTGGAGCCGGAGCAACCTGTGGATTTTGGCCCGCACCTGCTGGTTGGAGCGAGCGCACAAATTCCAGCGACTCCCGCGACGGAATCAAAATCATTTGGGTCAAAAACGGGTCGTTCTCAGTACGCAAAGCTTCCAAAACGCTCTCCAAGTTCACCACCTCAATCTTAATTGTGGCTGTCACGTTGGGCTGCTGCTGCTTAAAACGCTCGACCATTCCCTGTAAATCCTCCTTGTTAAAAAACAAGGGAATCACCTCTTGCTGACCCCGCTGAATCGTCAAATAACCATTTTCTGCGCCGCCTCTTGCCAAAAATAGAGGTACACCGTTGAATTCGTTAACTTGTTGACCAGTCTGCTGAAGTACAGTTTTAGCCGACTGCACCTGCTGCGGAGCCGGAACGAAAGCAAATTGCACTTCTTCGGGCTTGCCTTTATTTGCTTGAGTGATCTGATAAATTTCCCCCAGCGACACCGGCATCACGCGCACCGTGGCCGCCAACTGAGGATTTTTGGTTTTCAGTTGATCGACAAAAGCTTGAGCATCTTTCTGGCTGATGAAAATTCCCGCCACGGAAGCATTACCAGTTTGACCCTGACCCTGCTTGGGAACAGAAGCGATCAGGGGCGCACCCTGAGCGTCTGTAATCGTAAATACTGGTACCGGGCGCAATTTTTCCAAAATTTGCGGCTCCGGCAGTGCCAGTGCAGACATCTTGCCAATTGGGGAGGGGCCCAGCAGAGTGCTGCCGACAATTCCCAATATTGCGCCCAAACGAACTAATGATTTCATGTTTTTTCCATCAGGAGCGATCCTGAAACACATTAACGCAAAGACTGGCGACTTAACACGATCGGCAAAAACTGCCTCAATTTGTTTTCATTTTGACGAAATGTAAACATCAGAGACAGTTCTGCTTCAATCTATTATTTAACATTGTGCGATCGGGATGACAGGATTTGAACCTGCGACATCCTGCTCCCAAAGCAGGCGCGCTACCAAGCTGCGCTACATCCCGGTGTGATAGTTAGCTATCTTTTAACCATTAACTCACAAAACCCCTCCCTTGTCAAGCTTTTTTTGATTTTAGCTTTCAATGCAGCTACGGCGAAGTTGTCTTCAAGTTGTGCAGTTCGATCGTACTTGCTTTCGCTGCGGGGATACATCCAATCGTAACTGACCGCAGCGCACAGGAAGAGGAGGTGTTGGCAGCGTCAATTGCATTTCCTCAACAAATCAACGCCGACCTGCACCTCGCTCGCTAATCAGGGTACCAAAACATACCTTTAATCCCCTCTGGATCGGACATAAAGCCCAAATTGCGGTAAAAATCCACCACTTGAGGGTCAGCAAATAAGGTAATGTTGCTGATATCTTCACTGCGGAGTTTTTTAATGATGTATTTCATCAGCGCCTTGCCCATGCCCTTGCCCTGGTAGTCAGGATGAACTACCACATCCCAAAGCGTGGCATTAAAAGCATGGTCTGAAGTCGCTCTGGCGAAACCCACCAGCCGTCGCTGGCTGCCCCGCATCTCCCACATAGAGACGACTAGGAAGCTGTGCTGAATAGCTTTTTTGACTTTACGCAGGGGACGGCGGGACCAACCCACTGCATTACAAAGTTCTTCGAGTTCGTAGAGGTCAATGTCCCGATCGCAACTGAAAAAGATGCGAGCGTTTCCGCTGGCGGGCTTGCGAAACGTTGGGGAAAGCGGATCGCCTAACCCAACAGCCACATCTTCCTCAAAATCCGCTGTTTGGGGTACAGAGGCAGACTCAGAACTACTAAATAAGTTTTTCCAAAAACCCATGCAGGCGCGGTTAAGGTAGTAGAAGTTGGACGACGAGAAAGAGAACCAGACAGATAAACCCACTCCGATCGGCGTAGGATCAATTGCCGGTAGCCTCTTGAGGAACAGTTTACGGTACACTCATCTTACGCCGAAAACAGGGATTTGTCGTCCAACATTGAGTCTGCGCTTTTTTGATTCTGTCAAGTTTGGTAGAACTGTTCTGCTAGCAAGTGCCCGGACAACCCGCTTTTAAGGTAAAATTTGTTGCCGAACCAGGACAGAGGCATATTGGGAAATGCTTCTTTTGAGTGCCGCCGATCGCGCCGGAACTTATACCCTTGGTGGAAAATACCACTGGAATGGCGCAACGTGACATTCTCGTGATAAGTTCTCAGACAGATTTGAGTTTTGCTTTTAGTGAGGAGACGGGCACAATTTAAGTCGAATCGTCGAATCGAAAATCCCATTGCCATAAGGCATGGAAGAGTCAATACCAGTATATCTCCCGCACCTTCTCCTCAATTATGGCTTCGGGTTTAAAACCATCCACACTAGAACTTCTCAAGCGCTTTAACCGAGCGTTTCCGCAGTTTTATGAGCAATTTGTCAGCAGCGAAATCCAG
The DNA here is from genome assembly GCF_036705405.1 of Microcoleus sp. B13-B6. Classification (NCBI taxonomy): domain Bacteria; kingdom Bacillati; phylum Cyanobacteriota; class Cyanophyceae; order Oscillatoriales; family Microcoleaceae; genus Microcoleus; species Microcoleus sp. B13-B6. The sequence goes on along the minus strand of NZ_JAUBUJ010000087.1, from coordinate 16,139 downwards.
TTGCAAAACCTCAAATTAGCTTACCAGCTTTACAAAACTCGGCAAGCAGTCATCGAAATCCGAGCCGAAGGTAACAAAAGTGCCCTGCATTTTGCTTACCGGAACCAGTCTTTTCTATTGAGCGATATTTTTGGAGTGCTCGCGGCCTACGGACTGACAATTCACAGTCTGAGTCTGTACGGTCAAATTTACCCGCCGATGCTGGTATTTATCAAATTGGTCGTATCTCGCGGTGGCAAGGTACTGGCAGATAAAACAGCAGAAAACGTCTGTAGGGCGGTTCGAGAGGCATTGGCGGGGCATTTTGAGGTTGAAGAGATGTTGGCGGTGGAATTTAATTTAGACGCGGGTTTAGAAGATGTGGCAACTGAATTCTACGTCGATCCGGTTTTCCACTTGCCAGCTTTGCTGATTGAAGCCGATAATCAACCTGGACTTTTTTACAAAGTTATGTATGCCATCTGGCAAGAGGATTTGTTGGTCGTAAATGCTAATTTGCTAGTTTGGCGGGGGCGAACTCGCCTGATTCTCTATTTGTTGGGCCCCAATGAAAGTTTAATTCCCGAATATCTGGGGCAGAAAATCGCTGAGGGGGTGCGACAAAGATTGCTAGGCGAGCGGTTTTAGGGCAAGCTGCCGATGCTCCCTAAATAACTAGATTTCTATAAGTAGACATTAGTTTGCAGAAGTTTTCCAGTGAGATAGGATAAAAAGCTCGGCAAAATTGTTCCTACAAACGAGTGTAGATAGCGGTTCTCATAAACATGGGACACGCCGAAACGAGGTTGTCAAGCTTTTTAACAAGCAGCCGGGAAGTCCCTCGGTATATTTAGAGGGGACGCATCTGAGCGCTGCGCGAAGTACCCCGAATAAATTACCGCAGGGATGAAAGGAGCGTCGGATGTCGCGGACGGAAGCCGACAAATAGACTTTGTGAGTACCTTAAACTTTGATGTACATTCTAAGTATTAAATTAAAAAAATGGTACATTAAAGTAGGTCGAAAAAAAGGAAGTTTCCGATGCAACTCACTTACAAATACCGCCTCAAGCCCACAAAAGTCCAACTAACAACGATTGTGGCTCATCTAGAACTCTGTCGCCGGCAGTACAACTACCGTTTGGGCGAGAGATTTAGGTGGTGGGAATCCACGAGAACACCTATCAACGCCTGTCCTTTAATTGTTTCCATAGTCCCTGTTGAGGAGATTTATCAAAATATTCCCTTAATTAGAGTGCAAACTAGGGATGGCAGAAGAAAGGATGAGTCAGGTAATCCTTTGACTAAGAAAGGTGACATTTTCTCGAATATTGAAGGCGGATATGTACAGTGGCAAAGCATACAACTGGCTGACATAAAAAACACAAAGAAGCTATTTCCTGATTACAAGGTGTTGGATTCTCAGGTTTTGCAAGATGTTGTTAACAGAGTAGAAACTTCTTTTTCAAACTTTACCACGCCCGACAAAAATGGCAATCGTAGAGGGAAACCTAAATTCAAAGGGCTTCACTACTATAAGTCTTTCACTTATCCTCAATTAGACAATCTTGATCTGGTCAAGGATGAGCAAAACAGGATTTGTATTAGCCTCGCGAAAATAGGTAAGCGTGCCTATGGTTTTCCACCGTTCAATACCAACAGGGTTCAAAGTTAAGACGGGAACAGTTATCCCAGAAGCGGATGGGTGGTATATTTCACTGACGCTAGAAGATAAAACAGTTCCCGTAACGGTTGCAGAAATTCAGCCGACGGTCGAAAATACTGTGGGTATCGATCTGGGAATCACTAATTACGCTTATCTTTCTAATGGCGAAAGAGTTGAAAATCCTAGATTCTTGAGGAAATCGATCCAGAAGTTAGCAAGACTTCAAGCGAAGCTGGCTGGCAGAGTTAAAGGTTCTAAGCCTTGGAAAACAATCAAGGACAAGATTTCTAAACTTCACCAATTTATAGCTAGAGCTAGACTGGATTTTCAGTTCAAAACGGCACATGAGCTATTTGGCAAATGTGATGTTTTAGTTGTTGAAGATTTGAAGGTCAAAAATCTGACTAGACGTGCAAAACCCAAGACTGATATTGACAACGGTAATTTAATTTATTTGCCGAATGGTCAGTCAGCTAAAAGTGGCTTGAATAAATCAATGCTTGATGCTGCTCATGGGCAATTCGTCAGCGTCCTCAAATATGCTGCTTGGAAGTTAGGTAAAGCTGTTCTATTTGTTGACCCGAAAGGAACTTCTCAACATTGCTGGAATTGCCTGAATAAGGTTCCGAAAGAATTGTCGGAGCGGTAGCATTCTTGCCAGTGTGGAGAATCTTTGGATCGAGATGAAAATTCAGCCAAACTCATAAAGAAGATTGGTCTAAATCACGAAAGTGGCGGGGGAACTTCGTCACTCAAAAAAGCCTTTGCAAAAAAGGAAAAAGAAGCCTGCGGTCTAACGGTAATCCGTTGACCGTCGGGTTAGTTCACGTTTTACAGCGCCTACTTACTTAAGTAAGCTCGCGGGACTACACGCAAAAGTCGCAAATATCCGCAAAAAGGCGCTCCATAAAATTACGTATCGCCTCGCCCAAAACTAGGGATAGGTAACGCTAGCTAGAAAATTAAGAGATTAAATAATTGTTGAATGCTAACAATTTAGTTTGTTCAATAGTTGAATGTAGGATGTACGAATTTAATTGGTAACTATCCGACAAAAAAATATCTAATTTGACACTGGAATACCGAGGGCTTACGACTTTCAGCTCGGCTAATTTTGGGAAAATTATGGCCGCAAAATGCCATTAAAAAATCGCGTTGATTTATGTCGCAATTGCGCTCATACAGCAGACAGAAATTTGAAGGGTGCAAAAAACATAGAACGCTGGTTTGAAGGAATATTTATTCCAGGGCGATCGCATAAAAGGGCAAGCTATGCCAAGATTGCCCGTGCAGTGGACAAAAATCTTGTAGCGTCAGCCTGAAAAAGCTTGAGAACACAGGGTTTCGGCGTACTCCCTCTTTCTGAGAAAGGCTATACATAGGTTTACATAGGTCTTAGAGAGCGGGTAGGATAAAAATATGGCAACAATCAACATCCTAGGGGTTCGGCACGCTTACGATTTGACGGCTCCGACTGCAACTTCCCCGGTTCTGGTATTTGTCCACGGCTGGCTGTTAAGCCGCCACTACTGGCAACCTTTGACCGATCGCTTGGCATCAAACTATCAGTGCCTTACCTACGATTTGCGGGGGTTTGGCGATTCTCAATCGGACGGTGGGGTTGATCGCGGGCATTCCGAACCGCTAAATTCCTGCTACACTCCGGCAGCTTACGCTCGCGATTTGGAAATTTTACTCGAAAAACTCGATATATCTTCTGCTTGGCTGGTGGGACACTCTCTCGGCGGTACGATCGCTCTATGGGGAGCCAGCAAATTCTCCGATCGCGTTAAAGGCGTGGTCTGCATCAATGCAGGGGGCGGCATCTATCTTAAGGAAGAATTCGAGCGGTTTCGAGCGGTCGGCAAGCAGCTAGTGACAATGCGTCCCGGCTGGCTACCTCGCTTGCCCTTAGCAGATTACGTGTTTGCCCGCGATTCTGTAGCCCGCTCGATCGGCAGATCCTGGGGACGGCAGCGCTTAATAGATTTCGTGGGAGCTCATCCAGAGGCAGCTTTGGGGGCTTTGTTGGACTCGACCACAGAAGCCCAGATTCACCTATTGCCACAAATTGTCTCCCAACTCAAGCAGCCTGTTTATTTTATTGCTGGCACTAAAGACAAAATTATGGAACCAAAATACGTGCTGCATTTGGCTAGCTTCCACTGGATGTTCCAAGGTTGTGGCGAGAATGTCCTTCAGCTTCCCGATTGTGGCCATTTGGCAATGGTGGAACAGCCGGATGCCGTGGCTAGTTACCTGCAAAATATTCTTAAACAACACACTTAAAGGGCATTGCGTAAAGCGAAACCAAGGAATGGGGCATTGGGCAGATATCCGGTTCGGGGAAGCGAAGCTTCCCAAATAGAAAGTTACAAGTTAAAAGTTAAAACATTTTTCCCTGTTCATTCCCTCAACATCGCTCCGTAAAATCACGTACACAATCCGTAAAATCCCGTACACAATCTGTTGCTGAACTTCCTTCGCCTAAATCTGTTATCTTAAATAGATAACTCTGCCCGATCGCCCTCTTGGGACAGACGTTTCGATTAAATAGTGGCTTTCAACTCTAAATTCTAATTCTGCTTAAATATCTGTGCGCGTTAACCTCACCGATCGGCAACAACACATCCTTTGGGCAACGGTTCGCCACTACATAGCAACAGCGGAACCCGTTGGCTCAAAAGCTTTGGCTGACGAATTCAACCTCAGCGTCAGCCCAGCTACAATTCGCAATGCGATGGGGACTCTTGAAAAAGCTGGACTGCTTTATCAGCCCCACACTTCGGCAGGACGAGTCCCCTCTGACTCCGGCTACCGAATTTATGTAGACCAGTTGATTCAGCCGTCTGATACGCTCGCCCGCAAGGTGGAACAGGTACTAGACCAACTCAATTGGTCGGATGGTCGCATGGACGCGGCACTCCGTGGCGCTGCTCAAATCCTGGCAACTATCAGCGGTTACATAGCCATGATCACCATTCCGCAAACCAATATGGCTTGCTTGCGCCACTTGCAACTGGTGCAGCTAGAGCCGGGAAAGGTGATGCTGATCGTGGTAACGGATGCCTACGAAACTCAGTCGGTTTTGGTGCAGTTGCCTTCAGACGCAGAAGGTAACAGGCCTGAGGCCGAAATTGTCGATCGCCAGTTGCAGATTTTGTCGAATTTTTTGAACAGCAAGTTGCGGGGACGATCGCTCTCGGAACTCTCGGCTGTAGACTGGAGCGAGTTAGACCGGGACTTTGAGCTGTACGCTGAGTGGATGGAAACCATGCTGACTGCTTTGAGCAGCCGCCAAACCAATCCAACCTACACGCGGATTCTGATCGGCGGTTTAGCAGAAGCGCTGCGCTTGCCTGAGTTTTCGCAGTTGCAGCAAGTTCAAACCCTGGTGCAACTGCTCGAACAAGAGCAAGAACTGCTTTGGCCTTTGATTTTTGAATCGCCTGAGTTGGACATCCCCGGAAAGCGGGTAACGGTGCGTATTGGTTCGGAAAATTCTTTAGAACCAATTCGTGGCTGTACTCTGATTTCTTCGACTTACCGCCGGGGATCAGTGCCGGTGGGTAGTGTTGGGGTTTTGGGGCCGACGCGGATGGTTTACGAAAATGCGATCGCGGTTGTGGAAGCTGCGGCCGATTATTTGTCAGAAGCTATTGGCGGAAATCGAGTGAGTTTTCCTGATGGGGATCGAGGGCGATCGGATAATCCGTTGTTAGATGCACCCTAATTTGATAGCCCCAAGCTTAACTGGCTTGGGGTTTTATTGTCTGTGGATGTACTCGCCACCTTTATAAACCGGGTTTGGTGACAAAAAAACTAGGCTTTTATCCCACATTCCACACCCTGGGGTGTCATACAGCATAATTACGCAGAAAACTATATCTTCTAAGTAACAAATTATGCTTTTAAAAAGTTTTTTATCCGTTAATCTACGGTATTATAGTATGATTTAAAGTTTTATTGCTAAATCAAAATAAGTAAAAACCGATAGTGACAGTTGAGGGTGCGGAATATGGGTTTGATACTATTTTTGGGGTAAGAAACTAAAGCTTCGCGCTTGACAAGAGAGTTTCCTAAATAACCCGGTTTCTGCGTCCATGAGCGGCTTGGAAAGTGGCAGGAGTGGCGAGCGATCGACTTTCCAGCGATCGCGAGAAAGAGATGGCGATGGTGAGCGATCGGGCATTCACAGAAAGTGGTCGCGGAGCGTTAGTCGAACGGCGGGTTTAGCAGCCCAACTGACGAGTTTTGTTGCCAACCGGGTGGGCTGCTAAACCCGCTCTAGGGATGCGGCTACGACCAATGAATAGAGGAGGCGCGTACCCCAGGAGCGTCGCTTCCCAAGGCAGCCGAATGTCAAAATATTAAGACATTTTAGAGAGTTCGTCAAAAACAACTAAAAAAGATTAGTGTTGATATGAAAGCAATATTTCTTTTGGGAATAGCCCGGGTTAGACAATTGCAAATAACTTGCAGTGAATTTGGCTTGATTGCCACTCCATAAAAAATTTAACCGCTGAGTTAAGATCGAAACGAAATTTAGGGAATTTTCTTTTAGCATTCAATGAAATCGACCGATAAAACTAAAAATACCTTTGCGATCACAACGCCTCTGTATTATGTAAACGATTTACCTCACGTTGGCAGCGCTTATACGACTATGGCTGCGGATGCCCTAGCCCGATTTGAGCGGCTGCGGGGCAAATCTGTTTTGCTGGTTACGGGGACGGACGAACACGGGCAGAAAATTCAGCGGACAGCCGAGAGTTTGGGACGATCGCCCCAAGCTCACTGCGATTCAGTGGTTCCGGCGTTTGAGGCGCTGTGGGAGCAACTCGACATCCAGTACGATCGCTTCATCCGCACAACTTCGCGGCGCCACGAGTACATTGTCAAAGAATTTTTCCAGCGCGTCTGGAACTCCGGCGACATCTACTTGAACCAGCAACAAGGCTGGTACTGCGTCTCCTGTGAAGAATTCAAGGATGAACGGGAATTGTTGCCGGGAAATCGGTGTTCTGTCCACACCAGCAAGGAAGTTGAGTGGCGCGACGAGGAAAATTACTTTTTCCGTCTGTCGCGGTATCAAGAGCAACTGCTGGCCTTGTACGCAGAACGTCCCGACTTCATCGCGCCGGAAAGCCGACGCAACGAAGTGCTCAGTTTCGTCAACTCTGGACTGCAAGACTTTTCGATTTCTAGAGTGAATCTCGAATGGGGTCTGCCAATGCCAGTTGACCCCAGTCACAGCATCTACGTCTGGTTTGACGCTTTGCTGGGATACGTCACCGCCTTGCTAGATCCGGACAGCGACCCGATGTTGGAGAATGCTTTATCTAAATGGTGGCCGGTTGACTTGCATTTGATCGGCAAAGATATTCTTCGCTTCCACGCAGTTTACTGGCCGGCAATGCTGATGTCAGCGAATCTACCGGTGCCGGGTCGCGTTTTCGCACACGGGTTTTTGACCAAAGACGGCAAAAAAATGGGGAAAACGGAGGGTAATACTTTAAACCCTGTCGAATTGGTCAACAAATACGGCGCTGATGCAGTACGTTACTATTTCCTCAAAGAAATTGAGTTCGGAGAGGACGGCGATTTTAACGAAACTCGGTTTATCAATATATTGAATGCTGAGCTAGCAAATGATTTGGGAAATTTGCTTAACCGCACGTTAAACATGGCTCGCAAATATTGCGGTGCCTGCGTACCAAATGTGTTGGGAGAAAACATTGAGGGCGACAACCTTCTCAAGGCTATGAGCCTGGATTTGGGCGATCGAGTAGCAGATTTTTACGAGGAGTTGGCTTTTAGCAAGGCTTGCGAAGCGGTGCTTGCATTAGTTCGAGCCGGAAACAAGTTTATTGACGTGCAAGCACCTTGGAGTTTGTACAAGCAGGGACAAATCGAAAGTGTCGAACAGGTGCTATATTCTGTTCTGGAATCTGTTAGACTAGCATCTTACCTTTTGTCGCCGATTATTCCCAATATCAGCAACGCTATCTATCAACAGCTAGGTTTTTCAATTGACTTTAACGATCGAGTTACAGTTAACAGTTTAGCGAATTTTGCAGCTCATGCTGCTTGGGGCGCTTTGCCGGCAAACCAAACTCTGGGGGAACCCCAACCTGTTTTTAAGCGGATCGAACTGCTGTAAACAGTACCTTCATAGTTGGCAGCCAGGGCTCTGGGTGTTATGACAGACTACGAATTAGCAGTTATTTCCTTACCAATCTTTCATAAAAATCGAGGCATAACAATCATGTTGAATAGAATAGAAAGCAACGACCTTTTTACGCCGGAACAGGTTCTAGAAAATCGGGGTAGAGTGGCAATTTTTATTGACGGTTCTAACCTTTTTTACGCGGCTTTGCAGTTAGGAATTGAGATTGATTACACTAAGCTGCTGTGCCGTTTAACTGCGGGTTCGCGGCTGCTGCGCTCTTTCTTCTACACGGGTGTCGATCGCACTAACGAGAAACAGCAGGGGTTTTTGCTGTGGATGCGCCGCAACGGCTACCGCGTGATTTCTAAGGATTTGGTACAGTTGCCAGATGGTTCTAAGAAGGCGAATTTGGATGTAGAAATCGCTGTGGATATGATGGCTTTAGTGGGGTCTTACGACACGGCGGTTTTGGTCAGCGGTGACGGCGATTTGGCTTATGCTGTAGACGCTGTGAGCTATCGCGGTGTGCGGGTTGAGGTGGTGAGTTTGCGATCGATGACGAGCGACAGTTTGATTAATGTAGCCGATCGCTATATCGATTTGGAAATGATTAAGGACGACATCCAAAAAACATCGCGCCCTAATTATGCTTACCGCCCTTTGTCGGGTCTGAGCTTGATGGAGGAACACGACGACAGATAGGGGTTGGGTAATGGGTAATGGGTAACGGGTAATGGGTGAGGGTTAATGGGTTGAATCATTGAGAATTAAAAGTTAAAAATTTAGACCAAACATGACACATTTTTAATTTTTGATTAAGTGTTTTTCAAGAGCCAATTATTAATTACCAATTACCAATTACCAATTCCCAATAACCAATGATTAATCTCAAATCCCAAATTCCCACTTTCAAATCCCCAAAATTGATGCTGCTATTTTTAGCAGCACTGATTTTGGGGATTGGTGCTTGTGCAGTTCCGCAAGAGACTCAAAAGAACAAATTAGCTGAGGATCTCAAAACTGCTCAACAGTCAAACAGCACTTTAACTTTAAACAAAGTAACCCTAGAACAAGCAAACGAAAAGGGCGAGACCTTCTGGAAAGTAAACTCGCAAAATGCCGTTTACAGCAAAGACAAAAAGATAGTTAACGTTCAGAAACCCGTGGGCAAATTGTTTCAGGACGGCAAAGAAATTTACGATATTCAGGGAGAAACCGGGCAGGTATTTCAGGAAGGAAATCAGGTTTTTCTCAAAGGTAACATAGTCGCTAAAGACCTGAAAAATGGAGTGGTATTGCGGGGAAATGAGTTGGAGTGGCGGCCGAAGGAAGATGTTTTAGTTGTCCGCAATAATTTGACTGGAGAGAACAAACAGGTGACGGCTTCAGCGAAGGAAGCGCGGGTTTTCAGTAGGGCTAAGAGGATGGAGTTATTCGGTTCTGTGGTGGCGAATGTTAAAGATCCGGCTTTGCAATTGCGAACCGAACACTTAGTGTGGTTTGTGGATCAACAAAAGGTAAACAGCGCCAAACCGACTCAAATTGACAGATACAAAGATAAAATAGTCACAGACAGCGGTTTTGCCGACCAAGTAGATGTAGACTTAAAAACCAAGATTGCGACGCTGACAAAAAACGCTCAGTTGATGCCATCAGACCCGCCGCTGCAAATAGAAAGCAGTTTGATGAGTTGGAATTTTCCGGCGCAATCTGTGGTGTCGCCTGGGCCTGTGAAGGTTTTTCACCGTGTGGAAAAGGTGACGATGACTGGGGATACGGGGCGGGGAGATTTAGAGAAAAAAGTTTTTTATTTGACGGGGAATGTGGTAGGAATTGGGGAAAAACGTCAAGCTCAATTAAATACCGATCGCGTAACTTGGTATTTAACTAACCAGACTTTTGATGCAGAAGGAAATGTGGTATATCGGCAGTTAAATCCGGTGTTTAATTTGACAGGGCCGAGGGCGGCGGGAGAGTTGAAAAATCAAACTGTGATTGTCAAAGGCGACGGTGGCGGCGGCCAAGTGGTTACGGAATTTGTACCGGACGAGTATAAGGGAACTTTGGGACAGTAGATGGGATTGCGATCGCAGATGTTGGCAGATGAGCGCTGATGAACGCACATTCAATTAAGATTGAATTGAGTAAGGAGGGGTTGGGATGACGACAACTTTAGAAACAACTTTAGAAAGGCTTGATGAACCTATCTTAATTGACGGATTAAGTTGGAGAGAGTTTAAGGGTGTTGAACTGCTTCTCTCGTGTCCGGGCGTGCGGCTTTCGTTTTGAGATGGGGTGTGGGAGATTAGACCTGTGCCTGGAAGAAAAAACGAAACTGCTAAACAGCGGATTTCAACGCTATCTCGCTCAGCGCCCTACGTTTCCGTAGATCGCCCATGCAGTCAAATCTTTTTCTGTTTCGCATCTGATTCTACCTGAACTCATGGCACTGTTGAGTTTAGGGTTGATTTAGCTACTATGCACGATCGACTATTAAGTTATTGTGCATCTAGGTTGCCATTTCCTCTATTTGAAAATCCTTGTGGGACGGGCCAGAGAGCCCCTTGAAAAAAAAGCGCAATTTAGCTGACGTAAGCTTAAGAGTTACGCATAGAACCCCCAAACCCTTTTTCCAAGAGGGCTTTCAAGTTCCCCCTTTTTTAGGGCAGCACGGGGAAGGTGGGTTTCAGATTCTATAGTTCGTAATACCAATTTAATGTGAAGTTGCACATATCTCGATCCCCCTAAATCCCCCTGATTGTTGGGGAGTAGGGGTTGACTTTGAGAAGAATCTTGTCCCACCCCCTACTCCCCTTATTAAGGGGGGTTAGGGGGGATCAGATTCTACGGGGCCTCATAAAAAATTGGTATAAGTCCTGACTATAATTGTATGCTTAGATCAATTAGTATTGAGATCAAGACCTACAAGTCAATGAAGGTGTACTGAATATCCCTGAAATCTGCAGGTAGGCTTACACTGCGACCCCAAGCAAAATATAGCATTTGACATTTATGGAGATTTCGTCTCAAATGGGGAGCTGTTTATTTCATAAATTTGCCAACTGTATCAGTATTAGCCGCTCATTTGGGTCCGGTTATTCAACAATAAGATATCATTAAACCAATTGGCGTTCAAGAGAGACGGAATCAATAATTTCCCTAGAGCTGACTTTAAATGACCAAGGGTGAGCGACTGTTGTTATTGAAATAATCCAAATACTAAAATGACTCCGCCATGACACTAATCGCAAGTGAGGACGAAGTTGCAAAAAGGCCTCAAAAAATCCCGTTGCGCCTCGTCTTAGTCGTACCATTCGTCCTGCAAATCTTCGCCGCTGTGGGACTGACAGGTTGGCTCTCGCTACGCAACGGCAAAACTGCCGTCAACAACGTTACTACCCAATTACGAACGGAGGTAGTCGCCCGCATCAATCAACAACTAAACACTTACTTGGAAACACCCCATTTGGTCAATGCCATCAGCGTCGATGCCATTCGCCGCTTTGGATTATGGAATCCAGACAATATGAGTTCTATGAGAAGCTACTTCTACTGGCAGCTCAAGCAATTTTCCACTGTTAGTTACATCAGTTTTGGAGGGGAAAAAAAAGAATACGCAGGGGCTGGATATAAGGATGATGGCAGTGTGGTTATTGAAATAACCGATCGCTCTACTAATTTTCTCAATACGATCGTCAAGGTAGATAGAGAGGGCAACCCGACTCAGTTTAAGGAAACCCACCCAGACTACGATCCCCGCATTCGACCCTGGTATAAAGCTGCAAAAGTTGCCGGCAAACCCCAATGGAATAAAATTTATCAATATTATATTCAACCTAGCCTAGGCATCTCCGCTAGCCAACCTGCTTACGATAAAAATGGCATTTTTAGAGGAGTTGTAAGTACCGATCTGTTTCTCTCAAAAATCGGCGACTTTCTCCAAACTTTAAAAATTGGTAAATCGGGCAAGACTTTCATCATCGAACGCTCTGGCTTGCTAGTGGCTTCTTCCACCGCCGAGAAGCCATTTATCAAAAGCAAAAATCGCCAAAAAACGCAACGATTAAAAGCGATTGAGAGCAGCGTACCTTTGATCAAGGGTACAGCGCAACATTTAATAGAACGCTTTGGTAACTTTACCGAAATAGATAGCAACCAGCAACTAGAATTCATGCTAAATGGTCAGCGGGAATTCGTGCAAGTATCCCCATTCCAAGATGGTAGAGGTCTTGATTGGCTGATTGTTGTAGTCGTTCCAGAAGCCGACTTTATGGAGGAAATTAATGCCAATACCCGTAGCACTATCCTACTCTGCATTTTAGCGTTAGTGCTAGCGACGTTGTTAGGAATCTTCGCCTCCCGCTGGATTACCCATCCTATTTTTCTTTTGAGTAAAGCGAGTAGAGCGATCGCTAGCGGTCAATTAAACCAAAAAGTAGACGTAAATGGGATAAATGAACTGGGAGTTCTCGCTCAATCTTTTAACCAAATGGCACAGCAATTGCGCGAGTCTTTTGCTGCTTTGGAAAAGACCAACTCAGAGCTAGAAAATCGAGTAGAAGAACGAACAAGTGAGCTAAAAGAGGCAAAAATGGCCGCTGATACTGCTAACCATGCCAAGAGCGAATTCCTCGCCAACATGAGCCATGAACTTCGCACACCCCTGAACGGAATTCTAGGATACTCTCAAATTATGGAGCGCGATCAAACTACCACTCCTAAACAAAAAGATGCTATCCACATTATTCACCAGTGTGGTTCGCACTTACTCACGCTGATTAACGATATTTTAGACATTTCTAAAATTGAAGCCAGTAAAATGGAACTTGACAGCTCAAGTTTTAATTTTTCTTCCTTTTTGATCGGGGTTGTGGAAATGTGCCGCATCCGAGCTGAACAAAAAGAAATTACCTTTAGTTATCAAGTATTAAATCAACTTCCTAACGCTGTAAAGGCTGATGAAAAACGACTGCGCCAAGTTTTGATTAACCTTTTGGGCAATGCTATTAAATTTACAGAAAAAGGAGGTGTTATTTTTAAGGTAGGCGTAATAGCTACGGGGGAAGACTCTGAGCAATCACAACTTACTAAAATTCGTTTCCATATCCAAGATACGGGGATTGGAATGGCACCTGAACAGTTAGAAAAAATATTTTTACCGTTTGAACAAGTCGGAAATAGCCAGCGGAAGGCAGAAGGCACTGGGTTGGGATTAGCGATCGCACAGAAAATTGTTCAACTGATGGGAGGCGAAATAAAAGTCGAAAGTATACTCGGTCAAGGCAGCATTTTTTCCTTTGATTTAGAGTTGACTCAATCAGCGGAATTTATTACTCAACCTTCGGTAAATACTTCAATTAATTTAACAGGTTTTAAAGGCAATAAAAATAAAATTTTGTTAGTAGACGATCGATTAGAAAATAGAGGTTTTATTAGAAGCTTTTTAGAACCACTAGGTTTTAAAATCATGGAAGCTTGTAATGGACAAGAGGGTTTAAATAAAGCCATTGATTTTCAACCTGATATGATTATCACAGACTTAGTGATGCCAGTAATGGATGGATTTGAAATGTCGCGGCGCTTCCGAAAGTCATCAGAGTTTAAGGATGTAATATTGATAGCATCCAGCGCCAGCGTGTTTGAATTCGATCGCCAAAATAGCCAAGAAGCAGGTTGTAACGAGTTCCTGTCAAAGCCTATCCAAGTAGAAGAATTGCTAGAAGTATTAAAAAATTACTTACAAATAGAATGGATTTACGACCAACCTGCGGATTTGGCGATCGCACAGCCGGAAGGTTTCACTGATTTATTAAACGTTCAGAGTGGTGAGCTTGTGATACCGCCATCAGCAGAGCTGGTAGCGCTGTTTAATGCAGCTCGGATCGGCGATATTGAAGTGGTTGAGCAGGAAGCCAATAGACTTAAGCAGATAGACGGCAACTATCTACCCTTTGCTAATAAAATCTTGCAATTTGCCAAGAATTTTGAAGAAAAAGAACTACTAGCTTTTGTAAGAAAACATTTGGGGGAATAAAATGCTCAACCAAAAAGACAATGTAATTTTAATTGTTGACGACAACCCGAATAACCTCAAACTTTTGTTCGATTTTTTGAAGGAGTCAGGCTTCAAGGTTTTAGTAGCTAAGGATGGGGAAAGTGCTATTGAGAAGTTACAAGAAGTTTCGCCAAATATCATATTGTTAGATGTGATGATGCCGGGGATAGATGGGTTTGAAACCTGCCACCGCTTAAAAGCATCGGTGGCAACGAAAGATATCCCTGTGATTTTTATGACATCTCTTACGGATCGCGTGGATAAGGTTAAAGGTCTGTCAATGGGAGCAGTAGATTATATCACCAAACCCTTTCAGCAAGAGGAAGTCCTAGCCCGCGTGCAACTACATCTGAGACTGCGAAATTTGACCAAGACGCTGGAAGAGCAAAATGTGCTTCTCAAAGAGGAAATTGAAGCGCGAAAAGAGGCGGAAGCGGCCTTGCAGAAACTCACTTCTGAGTTAGAGGAACGGGTGGCTTCTCAAACGGCTGAACTTAGACAAGCCTACAACGAGCTTGAACAGGCTCAAGTTCAGTTGTTGGAAAGGGAAAAAAAATTAGGACATGATGCTTTTCACGACGCGCTAACGGAGTTGCCTAACCGCGCTTGGTTTATGAATCGGCTGCAACAGGCGATCAACTTGTCGTACAGACGTGAAGATTATCTATATGCGGTGCTATTTATTGACCTAGATCGCTTTAAAGTAGTGAATGATAGCCTCGGACATTTGGTTGGGGATCAATTACTAAAAAGCGTTGCTCGTCAACTGCAAGTTTGTTTACGCCATACAGATGCAGTTGCGCGGTTTGGAGGAGATGAATTTGTGATATTGCTGGAAGATATTAAAGATATTGATGAACCAAACAGGGTGGCTGAACGCATCCAAAATCAATTAAGGCAGCCGTTTAATTTGAATGATTATGAAGTATTTACCGAGATCAGCATTGGCATTATCGTTAGCACAATGGGTTACGATCGCCCAGAAGACGTGCTCAGAGATGCGGATATCGCAATGTATTATGCTAAAGCTCAAGGCAGAGGGCGTTACGAAGTTTTCGATCCAGCGATGCAAACTGTTGCGATGACGCGGTTGCAGTTGGAGAATGATTTGAGAAGGGCGATCGCGCTACAAGAATTTTGCGTTCACTACCAGCCAATTGTCTCGCT
Source organism: Microcoleus sp. B13-B6 (assembly GCF_036705405.1). Classification (NCBI taxonomy): domain Bacteria; kingdom Bacillati; phylum Cyanobacteriota; class Cyanophyceae; order Oscillatoriales; family Microcoleaceae; genus Microcoleus; species Microcoleus sp. B13-B6. The sequence continues at coordinate 1,101 of NZ_JAUBUJ010000087.1, read as the reverse complement.
TTCTACGGGGCAACTGAGTGGCTTTGAAGCTTTGGTGCGCTGGCATCACCCATCTGGCAGAATCTACCCGCCTGCTGAGTTTATCCCTGTGGCTGAAGAAACTGGTTTGATCAATGAACTGGGGTGGTTTGTTTTGCAGGAAGCTTGTCACCAGATCAGTATTTGGCAGCAACAGTTTCCCCACACACCTCCCTTGGCGATTAATGTCAATCTTTCCCCAGTGCAGCTAAAGCAAGCAAACCTACTGAATCGAATTGAGGAGATTTTGCAGCAGACTGGCTTTCCCAGCTACAGTCTCAAACTAGAGATTACTGAAAGCTGCATTTTGGAAACAGTATCCAGGGAAGAAAAGATGTTGAAGCAGCTAAAAGCTCTAGGCCTTATGTTGTGTATCGATGACTTTGGCACGGGCTACTCTTCTTTAAGCCGCTTACACGAGTTTCCCATTGATACCTTAAAGATTGACCGCTCTTTTGTTAGCCGCATTGGATCAGACAACAGTGGCGTAGAAATTATCCAGACAATTGTGACGCTGGCTCGCAGCCGAGGTATGGATATTGTGGCAGAAGGCATAGAAACGCCAACACAGCTACAGAAACTGCGAGAGTTGGGGTGTGAGTTGGGGCAAGGATATTTATTTTCTAGGCCTGTAGACAGCGAAAAGGCAACCGAATTATTAGGCTTAAAAGTAGGGCTAGCAAGCTGGCCTGACATCTAGTTTGCCTCGTTGACACTCCCCGGTCTAAAGACACGGGGATTCTTAAGGAGAAACTTTGGGGGATGAATCCGCCCAAAGTTTGATTCTTAAAGGGTTAGTCAGCAACCCCCTACCCACTCGCTCAATAATTGAAATTGAGTCTATGGCTACTTTTGATTTTCGGATGATATTTGCCGCGCCATTAACATCTGCATTGATTAACAACCCAGTGCTATAACGGTAAAGACCTCGTTTAATTCTTTTGCCTGATGGTTGCCAATTGTCGGGTTTTTCACCAACTTTCACGGGCAACAAATCTCGATCTAAAAAATTAAAGTCGGCGACACTCTCACGAGCGCCGCCGCTCTCCAAAACCGTGCGTGAAAATTTCTCTTCACACGGCT
>NZ_JAUBUJ010000086.1:18130-38364 GCF_036705405.1 Microcoleus sp. B13-B6 | reverse complement strand
CCGAAAAAACTTATATATAACTCTGCTTGAATATATCGATCACTCCTGTTCTTAGTTTGCGATCGATTATTCAGCAAGCCCTAAATAAAAGCGGCAGTCGCCTGCCGCTTTTAGCTGTAACTAGATGTCTGGAAACCTTAGAAACTAAAGGTTGTACGGAGGAGTCCGACCCAGATATCCTCGTTTCTGTTGTTGTGTTCGGGATTCAGAATCACGTAAACGCCCGGTGTCACCGAAATAAAGTCATTGACTTGGAAGCGATAGAAACCCTCTAAGTGATAAGAGGTGTTGCGGTTTCTGGCGACATCACTCTCGGTAACTTTTGGCGGTACACCGAAGACGAAGCCGAGGACGTTGCCTTGTCGGGCAAAATCTCCCAGGGCCACAGTGATAGCACCATTCTGGATGGTAGCGTCATTCTTGCCACCCCGCAGTTGTTCAGCCTTGGTATAACCGTACCAACCGCCAATCTGAAAGCGACTGCTGGGTTTGAAGTTAACTTGCACGCCAAAGTTATCTGATGCAGTGGGTGGTTGAAATCTGGGCTCGGTAGCAGTGGCTGGTCGATCGAATGGCTGGTTAGCCAAGGCACTGCCGACGCCGCCCATGAGGTTAACATCGCCTGCCCGATTGTATTTCCGGGTGTAAGTCAAGCCCAAGTCAAACGGTCTGCTAAAAAAGCCTATCTGACCCAGAGCGCTGAAAGAACCGTTGAAAACGCCCCTGCCGTTTGCGGGGTTGGGAGCGTCGCTGTCGCCAGCGAGATAGCCCGCAGTAGCTCGGAAGCTGCCCAAGTTGAAAGTCACACTTGCGCCTGCTCCCTGCGGGCCGCGGAATACTGCCGGGTTGCGTACTCCAAATCTGGAAAGTGAACCCGAACTCGTAGAGTTACCAAAGGTAGAAGCTTGGTCTGCAATTTCATCTAGGTCAAGTCCTTTAGGACCGACAAAGACTGTAGCGGCACCCATCGGGAACCGATAGTACACTTCGTCTAGTGTGAATTGGCTGCCATCATCGCCGTCAAAGGCCAAGCGAGCCATGTTGGTACCAGTAGCCGTGGCTCTATCGTAGCGGGCGGTGTTGACTGCTTGCAAGCGGGTTCTGAGTAAGTCTCGACCGGTGAAGCTGGTGTTGAAGTTCAACCGCACCCGGTAGCCGAAGTTGGTAGAGGTTTTGTCGTCGTGAAGGCCGACACCATCTCCGAAGGTGTCGCTGACGGCAAAAATGGCTTCTCCAGCCAATTTGGTTGTGGTGGAGAACTGGTTGGCTTCGAGTTCTGCGGTGCGAGCTTCTAGGCCGTCTACTCGTCCGCGCAGGGTAGCGAGTTCGGCTGCAAATTCTTCTTGCAGGCGTTGCAGGATGGCTAAGTCGTCTCGGGTAACCAAGTTACCTGTTGACCCAATTAGTTTGGTTATGTTGTCTAAGCAAGCGTTGACGCCGGCTGCAAATTCGTAGCGAGTCAGGGCGCGGTTGCCGCGGTAGGTGCCGTCGGGATAACCTACGATACAACTGTAGCGTTCGACTAGGGATTGCAGGGCTTGGAATGCCCAATCTGTCGGGCGCACGTCGGAGAGCTGAGAGACTGATGTCACCTGGGACATGGTTCCCGACTGTTGGGCCGGCAGCGCTTGGGGAGCGACAGGGACGATCGGACCGCCCATTCCGGCGGCTGGTGTCTGAGCAATTTCTACCTTAGTAGCTGGGGTAGTAGCTGGGGTAGTAGCTGGGGTGCTGGCTACTGCTGGCACTTCAATTTTCCCCGCAACTTCTGTCTGGCTGCTTTGCACTGCCAAGTCTGATGCTTGGGGAGCCGGTTCGGCTGTGCCTGCTGCTGCTAGGGGTTCAGTCGCTGCTGCCGCGCTGGCCGGAGCGATTGGGGCTGCTAACTCGATGTCGCTCCCTGTTGTTTGCAGTGTTGTTTGCAGTGCTGCTTCGCTGGTTTGTGGTTCGATTAAGGCGAGTTTTTCAGCGTCTGCTTCGTTGACGAGCGGGGTTTGGGCCGCTTCGACGCTGCTGTTTAAAGCCAGCTTTTCTGGGGCAGCAGGGGCTGCTGCAACTGGTTCTGCAACTATTTCTCCAACTATTTCTGCAATTTTTGACTCAGATGACTGAGCTGTAGCTACCTGGTTGGCTTCAGCGGTTGCGGTCACTTCTGCGGCGATCGCAGTGGCACTCATGACTGATGATAGCCCCAGAATTGCCGGGGATACTAGCAGTAAATTCCAAAAAGTTCTGTTCATTTTCCTCACACCTTCACACTCTATTCAACTCGACGAGCAGCAATTCCCAACTGCTAATTTTTGTGGTTGCTTGCCTGTTGACAATAACTGCCAAAATAGAACCTATCCATAACTGTTGATTCACCGTTGATTCACCGTTGATTCACCGTTGATTCACAGTAGGCGTGTCTACTTCTGCTTGAACGTAGCGGGCTGGGCCCTTGTACCGCCCAGGCATCAATTCAGGTCAAGCCCACATTACATTACGGTTGATTATACCATCACCTGCTAATTTCATCTGATACTTTTAATCCAGACAATCTCCGACAACCTGAGAGAATCCGAATATAGCACACTCATCAGACAAGTCCCAGAGCATGGTGGTATCTCACAAAGCTTTAAGGAAAATCCCTAAAGCGCTACTCAAACTGGGTGTTTTCTAACCACAGTTGGGGCAGTGAAAAATTTTAGAGCCACCTAACTTTTACGGCTCTCACCGTATTTTGCACAAATTTTGGAGGTGTATTCTTCACTGGTTTTGACCAACCTCGAACCGCAAGGATTACAGAGATGCTCTCAAGCGAAAGCTTGAGAGAAGTGAGAGAAAGTCCAAGTCATCATTACTGATGGTTTTATGCAGGCTACTTCAGTCTACACCAATTGTTATGAGTATTACCTAAAAGTCTAGGAAAATATCATCCTAGCAATTGCTCTCGATCGCCCGACTTGCTTGAGTTGCTCTGGGGGCGAGCGACAACTGGTTCTAGGGGTTCGACCACAATCTGCCTCTAACTGACAACTGCCCAGAGTTCTCGGTTACGCCAGACTTAACAGACAGTTATAGGTAGGATTGTGGCTGCGTGTCGCATCCCTTATACAGCTTTATATCCTATAATGTCAAGCTTTTTAACCTAACTTTAAACCTCGCGACCCGGCAGGGGCTATTTTCACGCCATGAGTGGGGAACTGAGACCTCAAGGCTGGTAGATTGACCCGATCGAAACCCAAGTTCAGGCTTGACCCATTTTGGTTTTTTGATGCCCGCTGCCGTCGGGACTTGCCAGGGCGATCGCCATTTTTGAGACTGCCCGTCGGCGGGTTTAATTTCCCGCTATTTTAACACAACTTTTTTGTTGTTTGAGTGCGGCTGCAGTTGGTGTTGCTTGACCCGGAAGCGCGCCGTCGAGCTCAGTTGTTTGACAGACCAACTATACCCAATATTCCTAGGGGTTTTAGCGATGTTTTTGTCTACGGGCGATCGCAGAAGTTTAGTGCTAAGCTGCTGGCTAAAATGCAAAAGTTGAAAATCGAGCTGCTTTCAGAACAAAAAACCGAAACGCTGTGGCTAGGCAAGTTAGTAAAATAGTGACGGTTTACGGAAGATTTTGGGGTTATTATTGCTTGCTGCGACCAAGATTATTTGTTTGCAAAGGGTTGCTGTGCTAGCATCCGATATTTCCTGGGAGATGTTCCCATCTGCCTGTTGATTGACGGTACGTTTTCCGTGACTCCCCTAGAAAAAGCTTACGGAGTGCGCGTCATTAATCACGATAGCGTCTCTGAGCCACTTCTGAGAAAAAGAAGCTTTGGTTGGGGAAAAAGTCATATGATTCCCTTTTGGGAAAGTCCTTGGCAAAATTTTCTCGTGATGGATGCAGATAGAATTGTTTGGCGAGATGTTCTCAAATTTGCTAATTCTCAAGACTTCGACTTTATTATTGACCAGCCTTGTAACGATTCCTCGGATGCGGATCTCACGGAATTTTTATTTAACATTCCGGGAGTCAAAAAGTATTTTCGGCGTTGCTGAGTTAGAGTATGAATAGGAGGAATAATTTATGCAATGCCCAGAATGTAAATCAACCCATATCCGTAAAAACGGCAAGAAGAAAGGAAAACCGAATCACATTTGTGTCCAATGTTGTCGTCAATTCATTAATCAGTATGAACCCCACCCTTGGTTATAGCGAGAGCATCAAACGTGATTGCCTAAAAATGTACGTCAATGGTATGGGTTTACGGGCGATAGAACGAGTTAAGGGAGTTCATCATACCGGGCGTAATAAATTGGGTAAAACCAGTCGGAAAACTGTTACCAGATGTTTATGACCCTGAAGTAATTCCAGAAGTTGGTGAACTCGATGAATTACAAACTTATGTAAAAAAAAACAAACAAAATCTGGTTGTGGACAGCGGTTGACCACTTTCAACCAGGAATTTTAGGATGGGTATTAGGGGATCGTGTGTGCTAAGACATTTGAACCATTATGGGACAAAGTAAGTGCATAGAAATGCTACTTTTCTGTAACTGATGGATGGTCTGTATATCCCATGTTTATTCCTGATGGGATCACATTATCAGTAAGACTTATATGACACTCCTTAGAAGGGGAAAATACAAGACTAAGACATCCGGATAGCCAGACTACATCGCAAGACTCTTTGTTATTCTAAATGTGAGAAAATGCTCAAGCATTCTATTAAGTTATTAATACATTACTTGAAATTTCACGATATTCCCATTCCTGGAGCATTCATACCTTGATTCAGCAACGCCGGATTTTTTAACCGCAGATGTTAGCGGATGAACGGGGATGCACGCGGATTTGGGCTTACCCTTCGAGGGGTAAAGTTGGCCCGGCTGGCGGTAAAACTTGGCGGTGAACGCTTATTTTGTGGCTTTCCCGCTGAGTTTGCATTTCGACGGCGATCGCCTCAAATTCGACTTCCATGCAGCCGTAGGGAATCTCTAACTCGACACTTGCTCTAACATTTCCAAACCCGTTAGCTTTAAATTCGGTAATCCAGCGCGGCCCGTCGAGAATCAGGTAGGTTTGCCGATCGTACACCCAAACTTTCACATAAATCCGGGGCATTAATTCCGGGAGTTGCACTTGCACTTTTACAGCCTGGCCCGCGATAATTTCGGCGCGTGGCAATTCCAAAATGGGCATCGGTACTAACTCGTCTTCTGGCAAAACGTAGGGAGTTGGGGGAGTTACTTCTGCGACGACAGTTGCGGTTTTTTGAGCAACTTGTTTCGGCTGCGGGGGCTCGTCAAAAACCACAAATTCTCTGGCTTCCGGGCTAGTAGATTTGGGATCGGAAATTGTTTCGCTGGTTTCGGGTTGCTGCTGGGTTGCGCTGCTTTCTTCCACAACGGCAATTTCGTCGCTGCTATTGGCGGCGGCTGTTGGAGTTGGTGACAGGGTGGTTGCTTTCAGCCAGTCGGGGGATTCGCCGTTGCTGGCTAGGGAACTCAGTCGCGACCAAAATCTATTTTGGACGTTTAAGGTTTGAAATGCCTGTTTTGTGGGTGCTGGCGGGGTTTCTGGGGCTGTTGTTTTTAATTCAGGGCTGTTTTCGGGTTTTTGGTCGATCGCTCCGATTTCGGCTGTTTGAGTGGGATTTGGGATGTCGGAGGGTTTGGTTTGTGGGTCGAGCGAGTCTGGGGCAGTTCGAGGCGAATCGGAGATTTCCGAGAGCAATTGCGATCGGCTGCTGTCGGGCAGTTTGTTACCGAATGCGGGCAATTCTAGACCGCCTACACTTGGGGTTTGACGCGAAGCCAGTAGAGGGGGTAGGGCTTCCTTGCTTGGGACTTCGGCGGGGGAGGGAGGGTCTAATGATTTTTCTACTAGCTTGAGGAAGGATAGATTTTTGGCGCTTCCAGGCTGTTTTGAGGCTGTTGGGGAGGGTTCGGCTTGATGCTTTTCTTCGAGGAAATTGTCTTTAATTTCCTCTAGAAGGTGCTCTAAACGGGCTGTAATTGTGAATAGTTTGGTGGCTAGGGTGACGCCGCCGCTGCTGAGAATTGCTTCTCCTAAAATGAGTCGGCTTTTGCACTCGGTTGGGATGTAGGTGACGCAAGCAAAGATGCAGGGGGGAACTTGTTCTGGCATCGGCTGCTGGATTTCTGCGAGAATTTTTGAGGTTTGGGGGTCACGCAGGTAAATTTGCAGTTGTGCTGAACCGATGAGTTGTTTGAGTTCTAGCGCTTCGGATTCGGGGATGAGAGTTGCTGTTTTTCTGCTTTGTTGGGGGTGTTGGGGAATGTCGATTTTGCCGGAAATGATTAAGGGGCGACCGAGTTGGGTGACGAAGGTTTCTCGATCGAGGAGGAGTTCGAGTTGGACGCCCGGTTTTGGTTCGGGGGTTTGGGGAATAGGAAATTGGTAGATTTTGGTCTGCTGGGGTGCTGAATCGGCTGCTGGGATTTGGGTAGGTGCGGGGCGATCGACCGATGCTGCGATTTGTGGGGCTGGGGGATCGACCGGTGCTGCAATTTGTGGGGCTACGGTGGAAGCAGCAGGTTCGATTTGGTCGATCGGCGGTAGGGGTTCGGAGGTTTCCGATTCTGCGGGCAATACTTCCAACTGAACGCCGTACTGCCAAGGTTTTAGTGGTGTTGATTTGGGATCTGGCAAGCAGGAGAGTTCCCACAGTCCGGGTTTGAGCCTGGTGTAGGGAATGATCACGACTAATCCTTCGGGGTTGGTGCGGGCCGATCGGCTTTGGACTTTCCGCTGCGCCCCTTGGTCGAAGGAGGTATGGGTAACGCGAATTTCGATGTCGGTGTTGGGGTGCTGAATGCGAGCAACCACGCGGTATTTACCTTCTAGAATTTCCACGTCGGAGGTTTCTAGGGGCAACCAGGCGCGATCGCCTTCTTTCTGTAGCAAAAATTCTAATTTTTTCATTGTTGTTTCCCCTTGAAGGCTCCCGCTCGATCGCAAGTTGGTGGTTTATTGAGCGACAGCTACAGATATTAAATTACTTTATGTTGTATAGCCTATCATCTGTCTCGGTCAAGAGCCCTGCTTGCGCGCTCCCGTAAAGTCTTCCTTGCGATCGTCGGTACAGCCTTGCACCGGACAAGGCAACGTCGTTTCCCTACGGATATTACGTACAATTATCGCGCAGTGCGATCGTCTCCCTGTCAGCGATCAACTTACCAAACATCTGGTAGCATCTCACATCAAAAATCTCATATCGATTGACGGCTGCCCCCCAAAGCGGCTACGCTGTGAAATTAAGGTTGCTTTGCTTGCAGAGGAAGCAGCCCGCGTCGCCCGAAAATCTAGTTGCACTGCCCAAAGCTGTTACCAGCAGCAATGGACAGCTAACCGCCAAACTGAGTACACCAGTATGGAGGCTAGTTGAGAATCGTAGCATTCTCTGTAGCCGCCCTGCTTGCGTTACCGTGCGGGGCGGCTGGGTTTTTGGGTTTTTCTAGAAAAAAACCAAAAACCAGGAGACCATATTATGTCACAGGAATTCTTGCCTGACGATAACTTGTCCGAGCGTCCAAATTCCGACTCAGCAGCATCCGAACAAGAAGTCGTGCAAATCACGGTTTTAGGTTCCCGCAAGGCCGTGTTAGAAACCATCCACACCTTATATCGGCTGGGATTTGCGGCTGTTGGCGATTGGAGTCCGCCACAGCGAGGCGCACAGCCGGGACAAGTGATAAGTGTCCTGATTCGCCGATCGTCGCGCAAAGCCTAGTCGAAATTGGGCGGGCCTCATAGGCGATAAGTCCAGGCGCATCTAAGTCGGGACTTATATCAATTCCGGTTGCATCGGAATTAATATCACCCGAAATCAGGATACGGCGAGTGCCTAAGTCCCTACAATAAATCTGGCGTAGGGAAACGGCACTGCCGTGTCCTCGCTGATCATTCCGGCGCAGCCGCCGGAATTGATATAACTTACCAAGGACTGCCGATAATGCTGAAAGCTGCCCAGTAGTAAGGATGGGATAAATCTTTGCTGTCGAGTTTGGGGATGGAGGGGGGCAAGGGAATGTCGCCTCGCGCACTTCGCAGTTGACCGCCTTCGATCGTCACTTTGCCTTCGATCGCAGCGATTTGTGCTTGCCGCATTGCTTCAGCTTTAATGATTGGAGGGTCGTTTGGCCTGCTGATTTTTAACTGCTGGTAAAACTCTGTCATCAAGGCGAGAGTCCCCGCATCGCTGACGTACCACAGGCTGGCGAGGGCTGATTTTGCTCCCGATTGCAGCGCTAAACCTGCAAATCCTAGTTCTGCTTCTTTGTCTCCCAAGGCGGTTCTACAGGCGCTTAATACTAATAGTTCGAGGGGCGGATTGTTCCATTTTAAATCTCTCATTTGATCGAGACCGAGTTGGGTGTCCCAAAATTGAATGTAGGAATTATTTGGGGTTCCAGGGCGGAATTCGGCGTGGGTGGCGAGGTGGATGATTCCGTATTTTTGTTGCAGTCGCTGGGATTGCAAGTTTACTATGGTGAAGTCTTGGTTGAGAAAGGATTGACCGGGCCACTGTCGGGCGATCGCACCTAGTTCTAACGGAACTGCTGGCAGAGGTTCTTTGTTCGCCGTTTCTGCGAAATCTGATGCTCCCATTGCTAGAACTTGCACGTTTCTGAGGTCGGTGTAATTGCTGTCTGTGAGTTTGAAGGCGGGGATGCGGGAGAGGCTGTATTTTTGGATCAGAAATTGCTTTCCGTCGTGCATTGCTGCTAGGGGTACGGTTCGCAAACCTGCGCCGACGCAGAACAGCAAGGTTTCAATTTTTGCTGTTTGCAAATCTGTTTCTAGGGGTGCAACTATCCATTTGTAGAGTTGTTGGGCTGGTGCTAGATAGCTGGTGGTGTTGAGTTTTACTGGGTTGGTGATTTCGCTGCCGAATTCTTTGACTACTGAGAGCAGTTTCTCTTGTTTGGCTTCGGGGACGCTGCGGAGAATGGGCGGGCGATCGGGCAATATTAAGATTAATTCTAGTTGGTCAGTGCGCGGGATGGCGTAAATTAAAGCTGGTTTTTTCTTTGTTTGAACTGCTAGACGGGAGAGAGTTTTTGATATTGCTTCAGCGGTTTTCGCACGGGCTGCAAAGTCTTGTTCAAAGTATTTTTGATAGTCTTCTTCCCAGTTTTGTTCGATTCTGGTTACGGCTTCGGTGAGGTTGCCCCGATCGAGCAAATTTCTCATTTCTTGCCCGCCCGGCCCGCCCTGGGCTGTGTTTTGGGCAATTGTAGCGAGGTTCGCGGTGCTCCAGCAGAAAAATATTGCTATCAAACAGTAAAAAATAGCTTTTTTAATTTTTTTCTGAGTCGTGTGTTTTTGGCGTTGCTGCTGGGATTGGTAGTGCATGATTTTGGGGCGGTTAAGGGCGCCGTTGGCGGCAGCAGTTGGCAAAAGTTTGGATGTGGCTGGGTATTTTGACCGAAAGCATCCAGGATACCCGCCACGTGATTCATCCGTCCAGAAATAAAAAACCTGTATCCGATGAAACTTGCCGAACGTATTTATCCGTGGGGTCAATTCTAAAATCTAAAATCTAAAATCTAAAATCTAAAATCTAAAATCTAAAATCGATTGACTGTGCTGGCGATCGCCGCACGATTTTAGCATTCAATACCAACCCCAAATATCTACCCTAGGGTGTGGATATTAGCACCAACAGAGTCCCCGCACCCAGAAATTCGCGATTTATATAAATTTTTGTAAATTATGCAGGGGTTTTGCATAAGCCGGACTTACGCAAAAACCCGGTTTCTTCACGTAGTAAGTCCTGTTTTTTACCTAGCAGCCAAGTACATTTAACTGAGAGGTTGCACCCTTCTCAATAATCCTTTTATGAACAGGCAAGATGCCTGTTCCACAAAAAATTCATCTTTTGTGGAACGGGCATCTTGCCCGTTCTTAAGAATGGTGCAAGATGTGAGTTTAACCGGCATTACCTCTACAGGCATCTTTGAATTTTTTCGACACATCCGCACTTCTCAGGTTGAATCGAGTTTTGTCTTGGTATTAAGTGAGGAATACCCTGCATCGATCGCCGATATATTGAGTTACCTCAGTAGATATATTCTCTGTATTTACTTATTTTAAAATAGTTAGGTTTTTTCGCGCCAACTTACTTAAAGCTCGACTGATTAATTGTTTGGCATCGGATATCTACGCGGTTATTTATTACAATTCGTCGAGACTGCCTTTGGCCTAAGATTTTGCCGAAAATCTCCTAGTTTTTTAGAATCATTGGCGGCGGTTGCCAAGAGTTGATCAACATAAATAAAAACACTTAATTATTTAGAGGATTTTACGCTATGCGGTCGATCGCTTTTTCCTTCTTTTTTCTGGTTTCTCTCCTAGATAACTGAAGCCTGCTTCCTTCCGCTATACATTGTGTGCGATCGAACTTGGCACGGTGCGTTAGCGAAGCCCTCGAAGAGGATCGCGATCCGATTGGGGGATGTGTCTTAGTATTTCTTCACATATCCTGATTTCGGTCTATGATATATGCCTTATGGCGTATTTGTGTTTAAAGCCCGTTACCGCGTACCGCTGATGAGTCAATCAACCAATTCACCGCTATCCCAACCAGTTTCTCGAAGAACCGCCCTCAAATTCCTCGGAGTCGGTGCCGCCGGCGGGCTGCTGGGCTACTCTCGATTTTCCAAGCCAGAGCCCGCCGTTTTTGTGCAAGATTCTCTTGACTTGCCGCGAATGCTGAATCAGCGCAAAACCGTTGCAGTTGTAGGCGCAGGCTTGGCGGGGCTCGCCTGTGCTTACGAGCTCAGTCAGCGGGGTTTCGCCGTGACGCTGCTGGAAAAATCGCCCCAACTCGGCGGCAAAATTGCTAGTTGGCCGATACAAGTCGGGAACGAAACTTTTATGATGGAACACGGTTTCCACGGTTTTTTTCCGCAATACTACAACCTCAAAAGTGTGGTTGAAGAACTAGAAATTACTGATAACTTTGTATCTTTAGAATCCTACGCCGTTGTGTTTCGAGACGGCAAATACAAACCCGAAGTTTTCCGTCCCAACCATTCAGCTTTCCCCTGGAATATAGTTGACTTGGGGATATCTTCTCCCAATCGGCTCAAGTGGGGAATCAATCTTACAAAACCCGCTCACTGGCAAGTATTCCGAGAAATCGGCGGTTTTCAAACTCAAAAAAGTTTCGATCGCCTCGACAATATATCAGTGGCCGACTGGGTAAAAGGTGAATTTCCGCGCGGACTTTATGACTTGTATTTTCTGCCATTTGCCAAGTCCAGCCTCAACGCTCCAGACGAATTGAGCGCGGGAGAATTAATGCAATTTTTCCACTTTTACTTTTTCGGAAATCCAGAGGGTTTGGCATTCAACGGTACGCGGCAAGATATGGGCACGAGTTTGGTGCAGCCTATTGCCAGAGCCATTGAAAGCAAAGGCGGCAAAGTATTGACAGATGTCGCAGTCAGTGAAATACGCTGGGAAAACGGCAAGATTAATTCTCTGAGTTATCAGTCAGGAGACGTGCAAAGTAAAATACCTTTTTGGGTGAAGCGAAACAGGCTGTTAACTGACAGCAACTCTACCGAATATTTCGGCGCTGGGGACAGCGTATTTGCCGCCGCACCGTCGGGAAAAGAGGCAATTTCTCTGAGCTGCACTCACCAAGGCTGCACAGTTCAGAAACAAAATGACGGTCAATTTCACTGTCCTTGTCACGGGGCAGTTTTTGATGCCGAAGGGCGGGTTGTGAGCGGGCCTGCTCAGCGGGATTTGCCTCGATTTAAGGTAGTCGATGAAAAAGCAGATGAAATACAGTTAGCAGCAGCGGTTAACCCATCGCAGCCGCAAAATTTGGGAGAAACATTGAAGGCTGATTATTATGTTTTGGCGGCAGATGTTCCGGGAATGCACCATTTGTTTAGTTTGGCAAGCGGTGAGGTGAATCCCCAGGTGCAGAGTCGGATCGAGAGTTTGAAAATAGCCGATCCGTTTGCGGTGGGTCGTTTTTGGTTCGATCGCGAATTTCCCTGGGAGCACAGCAATTTCAGTTCGCTTTCCGGCTACAAACTGACTGACAGCATTACGCTTTACCACAAAATTCAGGATCAGTTCATCGAGTGGAATCAGAAAACTGGCGGTAGTGTAGTGGAACTGCACGCTTATTGTTACAAGGAGAAGGAATTTCCAAACCAGGAAGTTTTGCTGGCTACTTTTGAGCAAGAATTGTACGAAATTGTACCGGAATTAAAAGAGGCAAATATGCTGCACCGGGAATTGGTAAATCAAAAGAATTTCTCTGGATATCCCCCCGGTAGCTATGCGGAAAGACCAGAAACTTGCTGCGCTGTTCCGAATCTTTTGTTTGCGGGAGATTGGGTGAAAATGCCATTTCCATGCGGTTTAATGGAAAGGGCAGTGAGCAGCGGTTTGTTGGCAGCTAATGCTATTTTATCTCAGGAGGGTTTGCAGAGGCGATCGCTCTTGACGGTGAATCCCGAAGGCGTGTTAAAAATCTAAGGTTTGCAGCGGGGCGGGCTTTATAAATCGTCAATTATCGGCTGGTATCCTCGGTGAATCCCGCCCCCAGCCATACCAGTTGAGATTTGAGATTTGAGATTTGAAGGAATAGGAATGACTGACTCAAGAAGGGTTTGGAGGTATCCTAAAGTTGGATTCTTTTTTTAAGATGAGTTACGGTTTGCGGGGGTGGTTTCGCTGAGGGGAAAAGGCAGAGCTTGCGAACAAAAAAAATATCTGCGTTAAGCGGGGTGGATATGCGGTTAAAATATTATTGAATGAGTATAAAGCAATAATAAATGCTAAATAGTAACTGCAAACTTCGCAATAAATCTGTAACTTTTGATGCTTTTGCAACAGAATACGATTTCGCCGCCACCTTGCAAAACCAGAACGATTTCTTTACTAACAACCTATCGGTCAGCAAAGGTGCAGCATTAGATATTGGCTGCGGTTCGGGAATTCTTGCTTTTGAATTAGCCCAGTATTACGAGAATGTGGTCGCCGTCGATTTGTCAACAAAAATGCTAGATATAGCCCGTCAAAAACGCTCAGCCCCCAATATCGAATATATCCAAATGGATGCCAGTCAATTAGCGCTCGATCGCCAATTTGATTTAATAGTTAGTGCTGCTACTTTTCACCACCTGCCCAACCTCCCCGCCGCCCTCGACGCAATTAAAAAATTGTTAAATCCGCGCGGAAAAATCGTCTTTATAGATAATATATCGGAAGTCGAGACTCCGGCTACAATAGGCTACATATTAGGTGCTACGAGAGATTTTAGACTCGACTGTTCCACCTACGGATTTCGCAATGCTTTAAGATTATTAAAATTTCGATTGTCGCCTGGGTGGTTGAAGCATTTAGCTAGCGATAGGTATTTGTCAGAACGGAGATTTAGAAAAATTTACGGTCGTTGCTTTCCCGGCTGTTATTTTGTAAAATTGGGTTGTTTTATGGGCGTAATTTGGGAACATTTGTAATGCAAAACAACGCGATAAAATCGGTATCTGCAAGGGAACAAAAAACTCACATCCGCGAGTTGGGCATTAATCTCGATCGCTGGTATGCGATCGCCCGCAGCAGCGAGGTGGAAACTGGGCCGCTAGCTGCGAAAATCTGGAATCGGGCGATCGTACTTTTCCGCGACAGTGCAGGCAAAATCAACGCTTTAGAAGATAGATGTCCGCATCGGCAAGTTAAACTTAGCCACGGCAAAGTTAAAGGCGATTTAATCGAATGTGCTTACCACGGATGGCGGTTAAATGCAAGGGGAGAATGCGCCGAAGTCGATTATTTAGCAGAAAATCAAAAGCTACCTAACTGCAAAATTCGCTCCTATCCTGTCAAGGAACAAAACGGTTTTATCTGGCTGTTTCCCGGCGACGAAACCCAAACAGAAAAAACTAATTTACTGGATTTGCCAGAGTGGGAACATCTCAATTATATTGCCACAGTTTCAGTCATCGACTGTCAGGCACACTATTCATTTTTAATTGAAAACTTGATGGATATGTACCACGGACACTTGCACGATGATTGGCAAGCTTGGGCAAATCCGGTGTTAGATACTTTAGAAGAAAACGAGCATCAAGTAACTGCTCGCTATCAGGCACAAAGTTATTACAAAATAGATAAAATTTGGTCAATTTCTCAGTTATTTTTTAAGTCTTTGCGCCGACTGCACCCGGAACCGCTGGAGGTGAGCTATATTTACCCGCACTGGGTTTCAACTTTGGGGAGCGACTTTAAGATTTACTGCTTGGTTTGTCCGGTTAGCGAGACAGCAACTCGCGCTTATTTAATTCACTTTACCTCATTAAATGCGTTTTGGCGGCTGCACAAATTGCCGATTTGGTTTCGCAGGTTTATCAAAGATAGTTGTTTCGGGGCTGCTCAAAAGTTATTAGATGGTTTGGTGCGGCAGGATGTGGTAATGATTGAGGAAGAACAGCAGGCTTTTTTGCAGAATTCAGAAAGAAAAAATTATGAATTAAATCGAGCTTTAGCCAGCGTGCAAAAGTTGATGAGAAGTCAGGCAGAAAATGGATAATTCAATAGCCGATTGAAACCGGCAGCGGGACGAATGAACCAGCCTGCACAGGCTAGGGCGTGTTTTCTTGCCTCGTTGTATCCTAAAAAATAGGCGATCGCAAGCTGTTAACGCTCATCAACCCTTCGAGACTTAAGCAACGAACAGTGCGATTCGTTAAAACCGCTACTTCCGCCACCGAAACCCCGAACAGGTAAACCGGATTTAAAGTCAAGGAACGATGCGATCGTTCCTTGACTTTAAATGTAAAGTTTTGTATTAATTTTTAACACTTCTGAGGGGAGGGAATAGTTGACTCTGGTCTATCCCCCTGCTAAGCTAGAAAAAATTTTTCCGCTGACATCTATCTGAATAGATAATATTGAGGGGTATAGTTAACAGGGAAAATCACCCCTTTGGCAGATGCAAGTTACACTCAGGAGAATCCTAATGATGAGTCGTTAAAAACTCCATATTTGCTCAGGGCTGCTACATTCAGGCTCAAATTTACTGGCTGCTTTGCTTGAGCCAAACCCTTGCTTCTACGGTGGGAGAGCATCTCCACTTCGTTTTTTTGTGAAGCGAATGCTAAAAGCCAGCAGCGGAAACAACAAACACTCTTTTTTATTTACACGACTCTGACCGCATCCAATTTCGTCACGGTTTAGAGACTGCTACTTGGGTGAGGGCGGGTGCGTGTCGGGAGTTCATCGGTTGGTTTACGGATTTAATCCCCATACCCGCCCACTGCCAATGTGCGATCGCCTCCTTTACTCCTATGCCGCCAAAGCCGAAAACTCAAAAACCGGGCTGGCGCGATCGCTAACTTGATTAGGACTGACCCAACAGGCACATAGAGTCGGGTGCGCGAATAGTCGGAAATCCTAATGATCTCGATCTATAACCAAGACTAAACCCATGTCTCCCAAAATCCATTTTATTTCCGGACTGCCTCGTTCCGGCTCTACCTTACTCGCGGCCTTATTACGGCAAAATCCCCGCTTTCACGCCAGCATGAGTACCCCTGTCGGTAGTTTGGTGAACCGAATGCTGGAAGCGATGAGTGAAGACAATGAATATTCTGTCTTCATCAGCCCAGAACAAAAAAGAGCGATGATTTCGGGTATTTTTTCGGCCTATTACCAGCCCCAAGCCGAAAAAGCCGTCATCTTCGACACTAATCGCCTCTGGTGCAGCAAATTGTCCTTAATTAAAGAACTATTTCCCGGCGCAAAGGTGATTTGTTGCGTCCGCAATGTCGCCTGGATTATGGACAGCATCGAACGGCTAGTCAGAAAAAACTCCTTTGATGTTTCCCAGTTATTTAATAATCCCACCGAACGCGCCACCGTCTACACCCGCACTGAAGCATTAAGTCAAGGGGGACGCTTAGTAGGCTTTGCTTATAACGCTCTCAAAGAAGCTTTTTATAGCGAAGATAGTGAGCGGCTATTATTAGTCGATTACGACTTATTAGCCCAAAATCCTGAGAAAGTATTGAGCTTAATTTATCAATTCTTAGAAGAAGAGCCGTTCCAACATGATTTTGAAAATGTCCAATATGACGAACCAGAATTTGACAACCGACTCAACCTGAAAGGACTGCACAAAGTCCGTTCCAAAGTCGAGTTGCAACAACGCCAAACGATTTTACCACCGGATTTATTTATCCAGTTTAATGGTTTGTCTTTTTGGACAACGCCTAGCAATAGTTTGGCAAATCTGATTGTTGCTCAGCCTAAAGAAGCAACAATTAATTCCGAAAAACCACCAGGAGAAGGAGTGTTAAAAACCTGAATAAAAATTTTCCATTCGGATTCTAACTCCAACGCCCTTTTTGATTGGTAGAGACGGATTTAGCAGACAACCTCTCTGTTGAACAAACCATCTCTCGGCAAAATCCACCCCGACAAGGGAAAACAGTTTAACTCATTTCACTGACACAAAAGGAAGAAAACAATGTCTAATTTAATCGTTAACCAAACTACTGATAACGGTCTTGGCGATACCGCAGGTACTCTGAGTTGGGCAATTCTCCAAGCCAATCAACTGGCAGGAGATGACACGATTACTCTAAATAACGATGTCCGCATTGCTGGGGTAATGAAAACCCTAGTGAACAGCAATATCAATATTGTGGGTAACAACCACAGTATTAGCGGCGATGCAAATAATAACGGCATCAACGACAGCGGCGACGTGCGCTCCTTGTTCATCCTGTCGGGAAATGTGAATATTGCTGACTTGACAATCACCAATGGACGGGCCGAAGGCGGAGATAGTAGACAAGGCGGCGGTGGTGCTGGACTGGGCGGCGGCTTATTCATCTATGGTGGCAATGTCTCTTTGACGAATGTCGCCTTCAGTAATAACGCAGCACAAGGCGGCAGTAGCGGTGTCAGCGGACTGGGTAAAGGCGGCGGCGGACTATTTGGCAATGGTGGCGGCGGCGGCGGCGGCGGACTGTTTGCCGATAGCACTGACAACAATGGCGGCTATGGAGGCAATGGCAACTACGGTGGCAGCAGCAACGGCGGCTTCGGCGGTGGCGGACAGTATCAAAGCTCTAGTAGCGGCCCTGGTGGCTTCGGTGGAGGAGGAGGTGGTGGTGTCTATGGCGACAGGGGTTTTAATGGCGGCTTCGGCGGTGGCGGCGGCTACGGCTTCTATGGTCAAGGGAAGGGGGGTTATGGAGGCGGCGGCAGCTACGCACAGGGAGGCTTCGGCGGCGGCAACGGCGGTCAATTTGGTGGCGGTGGCGGTGCTGGACTGGGGGGTGGTATCTTTGTCCGCAGTGGTTCTTTAACCCTCAACAACACCAGCTTTACCAACAACACGGCTACAGGTGGCACGGGGGATAGCCCAGGTCAGGGCTTGGGTGGGGGGATTTTTATCATGCAGTCCACCACCAATACCAACGGTAATACCCAGGGAATGCCGACTACCCTTGGCCTCGTCAATTTTACGGGTTCGTCTACCTTCAGCGGCAACAGTGCGGCGAATGATGCGGCAACAGCAACTAATAATGATGATGTTTACGGTACACAAATACCTGCTACTCCTACTAACCAAGCCCCCGTTGCCACTGCCGACAGCCTTACCACGGCTCAAAATACACCTCTGACTATTGCTACCAGCACCCTCATCGCCAATGATACTGATGTAGATAATCCTGCCTCGGATTTGCGGATTACTGCTATTAGCGGCGCTGTCGGTGGAACTGCCAGCCTCAATAACAATGGCACTGCCACCAACTTTAGCGATGACTTTATTGTCTTTAGCCCCAACAATAGTTTCACAGGCAATGCCAGCTTTAACTATACCCTCAGCGATGGCAGTCTCACCAGTAATGGCGCTGTGACGGTAGCCGTGGCTTCCGTTGCGGGACTCAATCTCAACAGCGGTAACGGCAATGATGTCCTCAACGGTAACGCCGGGAATGACTACCTCAACGGTGGCAATGGTCAAGACACCCTCAACGGTTTTGCCGGCAATGATACTTTAGTGGGTAGCACTGGTGTGGATGTCCTCAACGGTGGTGATGGTGATGACTTGCTGCTAGGAGATGATATCAATATTGGTGCTGGCGGTGATGATATTCTCAACGGCGGTGCAGGTAACGATATCCTCAATGGTGGCAAAGGTGCCGATCAACTGCGCGGCGGTACTGGGAATGACTTCTTAATAGGTGGTTTGGGTCCGGACACCTTTATTTTCGCGCCTGGGGAAGGCACCGATACGATTACTGACTTCAAGTTGGGTAGCGACCAAATCGGTCTGACTGGCGGTTTGACCTTTGGTCAATTGTCGTTCTCCGGCAGTGAGATTCGTGTGGGTAGTGAAGTTTTAGCCGTCCTGACTGGGGTGAATACTAATACTCTGACTGCCTCCAATTTCCTCGCAGTCTAGAACCGCGCACCGACTGAGTGCGACGGGTCAGCAGCGCTTGTGGCTGACCCGTCCCCGCGCTAATTTTTGCCTCGACTCAGACTTGATCAATTCAAGGCCAAACATCTCTCATGAAAAGCTCAAATCCCGCTACGAATCAAACCAGTTGAAAGTGAGATGAAATCAAGGCAGCTCAGGCGAACCCAGAGCTTGCCTTTTCCTCGGATAGGCTGCCTTAAACCTAATACCGGAATCGCCGGAATCAAGCCTTTTTAACAATCGATTCTCATCGATATATACCTAGCGGCAATCGCGCCATTGAGAAGAAGGCAGAGAATCTCAAAACACGTCCACTAATATAACCAAAGTGCATCAAAGGACAACTCAACTCAATCAATGAGCCGTGCATCAAAATAACGCTTGAGAATGCACCGATGCTGCAATTTTTCAGCCGTCAATCGATTTTAGATTTTAGATTTTAGATTTTAGAGGCGACCCCACGGATAAATGCGGGGGCTTGAGGATTTTCGATTTTCGATTTTGGATTGATTCACGGATAAATCACGTGGCGGGTACCATCAAGAAATTCTTGGTCATTTGCGCCCGTATTTAAGTTACTCCTCCGAGTCCAGGTATTCCCTAAAATGTAGGGCTGCCGTCAAAAAAATCTAAATTCCGCCAGCACAAACTTTACTTTTTAGGTTGCTGCTTCTGGTAAACGCTGATAACTTTATCGGCATAAGTAGCAGTTGCCCCACTTTTGCAAGCTGCGGAGTCACCTGTCATCCACCAGCAAGCGGCGCGGCGTACAGCGGTTAATTCATTGTTGCTGCTAGCTTTGTATTCGTCGCGCAGCAAATCGCCCACGATACAGGTAACAATTGATTTGGCTTTTGTCGCGTCGGCCTCAAATTGTTGCGGTGTTAAATCTTGTTTGGTACAGAATTTTGCCCAGCGGGAAATATTGTTCGGTAAAACTTGCCACTGACTGTACATTCCGTCATTTGCGGCTTGTGGCGGGGCGGCTTGTCGCAGCGCTTCTACAAGGGCGGAAACTTGCGCGTCGGTGACTGATTGCGCTGCTGCTGGAAGTGATTGCAATCCGAGGCTAATTATCAGGCTGCCGAATAGTAGATTGGTTTTTGCGATCGATTTAAAATTCATTCACAATGCCCTGTTTGATTTAAACTTTGTTTCCTCAAACAAGGTTTACTATTTTGTCGCTGGAATACCTCTATCTTAAGTATGATTTGCTTGTTGAATGGACTGTCGATCGCACTTACGAGAGAAATTGCCGATCGACTGCGATAAAATTATAGAAGTACAACCCGCGAAATTCAATGAAAATGCCTACCAGCGATAGCTACCGCGAGTCCCTAATTGAATCTCTCAAAGATGCCGAACACGCTGCTGGTTTTATCGGGGCTATCTTAGAAGAAAAAGACCCTGAACCCGCACTCCTGAGAAATGCCATCAGAAAGGTAATTGAGGCTAAAATCAGGATGAATGCTCTTTCTGATTCAGCAAAAGAACATCACGAAAAACTCGATAATATCCTGACTGAAAGCGGCGGTTCGGAAATTTACAGTTTGGTAGAATTGCTCGAAGCGTTAGGATTTAAACTAGAAATTACTGTCGCAGATACTGAGTTGCCCGCTGACTCGGAATCAACGCAGATTGAGGAATCGGAATTATCGCCCGAACCAGCTAATTTCTAGCAGATTGTAGCCTTATTTCGATCGCAGTAAAGGTTAATCTAGATTATTGGTTGTGTGGGGGCGGGTTTATATAAATTGTTTGCGGGTATTA
>NZ_JAUBUJ010000086.1:16436-18030 GCF_036705405.1 Microcoleus sp. B13-B6 | reverse complement strand
CCTACCATCTCAAAAACCCGCCCCCACAAGGCGAAAAATATTTCATTTCGATCGCAGTAAAGGTTAATCTAGATTATTGGTTGTGTGGGGGCGGGTTTATATAAATTGTTTGCGGGTATTAAATATTATTGGTGAACCCGCCCCTACAGGCCATCGTAGGGGCGGGTTTTACCAACCATTTATGTTAGAAACCTACCATCTCAAAAACCCGCCCCGCCCAGCGACAAATCCGCAATTGGTAATATCATCGCAATTCGGTCGCCCTCACCCTTCCCTCACAAAATCAAACAACCGATGAGCCATTTCTAGCTTGCTGCAAGGTGCTATTTCTACTTGCTTCCCTGCTGCATTAATTAATATTGCTTGATTGGTATTGCTGCCGAAACCTGCGCCTATTTGATCGATCGGGTTTGCCGCAATTACATCCAGTTTCTTCGATCGCAATTTCTCCAAAGCCGGCTTGACAATATCCCCAGTTTGTGCTGCAAACCCGATTAATTTTTGGTGCGGCTGTTTCAATTTTCCCAACTCTGCCACAATATCCGCTACCGGTGCCAAAGGCAAACAATTCGGGAGCGATCGCTTCGGCAATTTCTCACTACTGTACTCGGCCGGCTTCACATCCGCTACCGCCGCCGCCATCACCGTCAAATCCGCATCGTGGAAGCATTGCAGCATCGCCTGCCGCATTTCTTCTGCACTCGCAACTGCGATCGCCCGCACACCTGAGAGCGGCAATTCGCCAGTTATACTGTGTACCAGCGTCACTGTCGCGCCGCGGTGCCCTGCAGCTTGCGCCAAAGCTATACCCATTTTGCCACTGGAAGGATTGCCGATAAACCGCACCGGATCGAGGTGTTCCCGCGTTCCTCCCGCACTGATCAACACCCGAAGACCCGCTAAATCTCGATCGCCCTTCGCATACAAAAGCGATTCAATATGAGGCAAAATCTCATAAGGTTCTGCCATCCGGCCGACACCCGCGCGATCGCACGCTAGCATACCCGCCCCCGGATTCGCAGCATGATAGCGCCGATAAGTCAACACTTCCCGCCAATTCCGCTGCACCGTCGGCTGTTCCCACATATCTGTATTCATCGCCGGTGCCAGCAAAATTGGGCACGTAGAAGCTAAGACAGTATTAGTCAACAAATTATCAGCAAAACCCCCCGCCAACTTAGCCAAAGTATTAGCCGTCAGGGGAGCAATAACAAAAACTTCCGCCCATTCTCCCAGTTGAATATGCAGGGGGCGCCCGTGACTTGCTTGCCAAAAATCTTTGTCAGTAAAAGCAGGATGGCGGCACAGAGTAGCAAAAGTCAAAGGCGTGACAAACTCCCCGGCCGCATCAGTAAGAATAGCTTTAACTTCAGCTCCAGCTTTCGCTAAAGTTGAAACTACTTCGCAAACTTTGTAAGCCGCAATCCCGCCACTAACACCGATTAAAACTCGTCTGCCTTTCATGATTTTTGGTAATACAGCAACCTTCGAGGTTATGAGAACTTGATGAATTCCTGAAACCATTGCGGAGAATTGCCCGATCGCATCTCCTGATTCTTTCTTCCTTCTTCCTTCTTCCTCATTCTTTCTTCCT
>NZ_JAUBUJ010000086.1:0-16336 GCF_036705405.1 Microcoleus sp. B13-B6 | reverse complement strand
TCTTCCTAATTCCTTCTTCCTAATTCCTTCTTCCTAATTCCTTCTTCCTAATTCCTTCTTCCTAATTCCTTCTTCCTAATTCCTTCTTCCTTCTTCCTTCTTCCTAATTCCTTCTTCCTTCTTCCTAATTCCTTCTTCCTTCTTCCTTCTTCCTTCAGCCATAAAAAAGAATCAAGAAAGAAATTAAGATAAAGACAGACTAACATCCCTCATTCATCTGTTTAATCCGCAACAAAATATGCTGCTAACTTCTTCCTCAATTCCGTCGAAATTTTTGAGCTAGATTTTTCAGTCTATGCTTCGTCGTAGGCTTCCATATCCAGAAGGTGGAGATAAGGTTCAACCAGCTCCGGCCGCTGAAAAGCAAGCGATCGCAACAAATGCCAATCATTCAATCCCTCAAAAGGATCTGTATAATCGTCAACTTCCAAACGGACAGCCAATTCTGCCACGTCCTGAGAAGTAAGTACAGCAATATCGCGCGATGCTTTGGTTAAAGTTTTCATTTTTTTCCCCTGCCCGAGACTTCCGCCATACTATATACTAAACCTTTAATCAGATTTCGACACAGTTTCTACAACAAAACTTCGCATTACCTCTATAACTTCCGGCAGAATCTCGTGTCCCATGTTAAATTCTCGATACTGCACCGCAGCTCCCCAAGCCGTCAAACTCTCGCGCGATCGCGCAGCAGCACTAACGGGAACAATAGTATCTTGAGTACCGTGTACGATTAAAACAGGTGGCAAAGCACTCCCAGCAACTGGCGAAATCTGGTGTAAATAACCACTAAGACAAATTAAACCAGCTAGGGGCAAAGTCAATCCCACATCTAGAGTCATCGCTCCGCCTTGAGAAAAGCCACCTAAAATCGTGCGAGACAAAGGCACGCCCGTGGTGCTTTCCAAAGACAGCAAAAATTCCCTCAGCAATTGCCGGCTTTCTACCAATCCCTGAGCGTCTTTGCTTTGAAGGTTATACCACGCTTTGCCACTCATTACCTGGGGATGGGGAAAGGGGGCATCGGGAAACACAAACTGATAATCCGGCAAATTGAAAAAGGGTGCTAAGGAAGTCAAATCCCGCGCATTAGCACCCCATCCATGCAAAGCGACCATCAAAGCGACAGGTTTGCGCTCCGTTGTGGGCGGTATGCTAATAGATTGTAAAGACATCGTAGTTAATAATTGGTAATTTGGCCTTGCTACAATTATAAATTGTTACGACTGGTAAAACCCCAGATATTTGTTTTCGGTAATATTCCACTGGGAATTAGCACGCGCTTGCTAATAACTATAATAGTTGACTGTTGACTGTTGACTGTTGACTGTTAACTGTTGACTGTTAACTGTTGAAAGTAGAGTGCGACATCGCGCCTTTCCAAAGTAGAGTGCGGATAGTTCACCTTTTCTAAACAGGAATTAGGGAGCATCTCCTATTTGCAAAAACACTTCTTCTGGCTCCTTCTTTCTGCCTCCTTTCCTCCTGCCTCCTGCCTCCTGCCTCCTGCCTCCTGCCTCCTGCCTTCTGCCTCCTGCCTTCTGCCCCCTGCCCCCTCCTGCCTCCTATCTTCTGCCTCCTGTCTCCAATTTATAGCTGCGCTGCTTTCATTGAGATGCTCCCAGCAAGACTCCGCTAGAAGCGAGATTTGTTCCGCTAATTCCAATTGACCGAAAGCATCCAGGATACAAGCCCGCAGATTAATTTATGAAGAAACAAAAAACTTATATCCGATGAAAATTGCCCACCGAATTTATCCGTGGGGTCGCCTCTAAAATCTAAAATCTAAAATCTAAAATCGATTGACACCTACCGCAGGTAAAACCTTAGAAACAGATTGCTTAGACTGTTGCCGCACCGGCACCTCAATCCAGAATTCAGTTCCCTCTCCCGGAGCCGATACGCACCTGAGCGAACCGTGATGTTTGTCCACTATTTGATAGCAGATAGACAATCCCAAGCCAGTACCTTTGCCTACAGGCTTGGTAGTAAAAAACGGATCAAACAAACGTTTTTTTACATTCTCCGTCATGCCCGTTCCATTGTCAGCGATTCGCACGCATACACAATTAGAACTTAAGAGTTCAGTGCGAATCCGAATAGTAGGTAAAAATGCAGAGTTCGAGGCATTTTTTTCTAGCCTTTTTTGATTTTCTTCATCAGATAAAACATCAATAGCATTGCTTAAAACATTCATAAATACCTGATTCAATTGTCCCGCCCAGCACTCCACTAATGGCAAATTTCCGTATTCTTTGATAAGTTTAATGCCCGAAAAATCAGCTTTGGGTTTCAGCCGACTATCCAAAATCATCAAGGTGCTGTCAATGCCTTGGTGAATGTCAACCGACTTCATTTCAGCTTCATCCAAGCGCGAAAAATTCCGCAGAGAAAGCACGATCTGGCTGATACGTTCAGCTCCCATATTCATAGATTTTAGGATTTTAGGCAAGTCTTCACTGATAAACTCCAAATCAATATCTTTTAGTTTCGCTTGCACTTCTGGGGTTGGGTTCGGATATTGCTGCTGGTATATTTCCACAAGTTCGAGCAAGTCTCTAGTATATGCGCCTGTATGGATCAGGTTGCCAGAGATGAAGTTGACAGGATTGTTAATTTCGTGGGCAACTCCAGCCACCAACTGCCCCAAGCTGGACATCTTTTCAGTTTGGATGAGTTTAAATTGAGCTGCCTGCAAATTTTTTAGTGCTGTTTCTAGTTCAGCGGTGCGCTGTTTTAGTTGAATTGTACGATCGTACACTTGCTGTTCTACTTTTGCAGTACGTTCTAGAGACATCAACAGGTAAATCGTCAAGCTGCCAGTCATCAATAGCCCGATCGCACAAATTGCCAGCGAACCCTGATACGTCCTCATACTGTTGTACCCCTTTCCAGGCAAAACTAGCAGCCTCCACTGGCGGTCTGCTACGTTAAATAAGCGAGTGCAAGCACTAGGATTTTTACAGATTTTTCCCCGGATATTAGTTAACTCTGGCTTTTCGTGTTTTGGGTTATCTATCAACTGCTTAGCTTGTGAGTCGTAGCGCACCAGAAAGCGTTCTTTCTCTATAGCAGAGTCGTCATAGAGGTAAAAATTAATCTTGTCTAAATTTAGCGATTCTAAAGAGGAATCGACCATACTGGTGATCTGAAACAGACCCGCAATAACTCCCATTAGGTTTGGGCGGCCGTTGACCGAGTTATCTGCAGAAGTTGTGCGGCGGGGTACTGGTAGAAATACTTGCAATCCCGGTTGATTGTTGCTGACTAATCTAATTCGCGCGGAAGCGGCTATTTTCCCGGTATTCACCGATTTCTCTAAAGCTGTTTTGCGATCGGGGCTGGAGGCAACATCAAAACCGATCACTTTGTTATCTTCTTCTAGTGCTTCTCTGTAAATAATGGGAAAGTATTCCGATCGCACTTTTGCTTTGACCTGCTTTTTGTCAGGAGTTCGTTCGTAAATTTGAAATGTCGGAAAACCTTCGGCTCGAATTGTCTTTTCGTAAGCTGCTTTTTGGGCAGCCGGCACGCGCCGAATCCAGTTAACAGAATGTATAGCAGTATTTCGGGCAAGTGCAGGTTGAGCGAATTGCTTA
Organism: Microcoleus sp. B13-B6; assembly: GCF_036705405.1. Lineage (NCBI taxonomy): Bacteria > Bacillati > Cyanobacteriota > Cyanophyceae > Oscillatoriales > Microcoleaceae > Microcoleus > Microcoleus sp. B13-B6. The sequence goes on along the minus strand of NZ_JAUBUJ010000086.1, from coordinate 12,737 downwards.
AAATCTTCTCTGGTAACTTCAGTAGATGCCCTGTAGAATGCTTCAAGTGAGTACAGAACTTCTAAATTTTTGTTGATGCTTTGCTGCAATGTCACATTCAGGCGATCGGCTTGCTGATGAAATTCAGCTTGCATTCGTTGGTGTTCCGAATGCCACACAACGGCTGCGGCTGCCAATGACAAACTCGTACCTGTGCAAAGAGTCAGCGCTGCTGGAATGTAACGACGGTGCGACTGTAAACTTTCGGTCAGCGAATTAAACCAATTGCTCGCAACATTCATATTCCCACACCTTGTGCCACCGGAGTGCAATTCGTTTAAGGACTTTTGAAATTCCTTGATAGCACGATCGACAGCGCACCAACCAGATTGTCTCAAAACTTACGATCGCAGCAATAGGACTTACCCTGAGAAACCCAATTTCTACGAAAATATTGGTGTGGTAACGAGAAAGTTGGGAAGAAACCGGGTTTCTTAGGAATAGTGCATCCACGACTGAGGAATTAAAACCAATTGTAACTAAGTGTAACGAACTCTGTTCCAATCTCGGCGCTCCCAACTTCCTGCCCCGGAAGAACCGGGGAACTAGAAAAAGCCTTGATCTGGTGGGGCGGGTACTCAATACCCGCCCTACAAAGCCAACTTTAAGGTGGAACCGCTTACAAAACAGTCCCTATTTCCTTCAAATAAACCCGTGTAAACGGTTCATCATCCCCCAGAGTATACTGTTCGATCAATCCCTGGCGGCGAAGAGAAATACTATTTCCTTCCCTCACCACAACAGTATCGTCATCAGTGCTTTCTCTGACCAACATCATCTCAGTTTCTCCCGGATTGTCCAGCACCACCATATTGCTGCCCCGATAAAACATTCCCTCAGCTTCCAAAATCTCTTCTGGATATTCAGCAATTAACAAATCGAGCTTGGGATTCCGCAGCAAACTTTGCAAGTTGAGATGGTAATTCTTATTCAAAACTTTTTCAGAACGGTTAACAAAAAGTCCACCGCGACAAACAGCACCGATTGTCCAATCGGGATGTTGCAACAGAATATGGTCGATGGTTTCTTGTAGGTCATGTACCGAAATTCTGTTGAAAGTAATAATCGGAATTCTGGCTGATTTTCCCGATTCAAAGAAAGTTTCGATAATATGCGAAGGCACATCAACCCCTTCGCCGACAGCGGGGTTGAGGTGCATAAAAATTCCCGGCGCGGCATTGATCTCGATAATCCCAAAATTGCCGGTTTTCCAAGATTTGGCGAGAGTTTCTGTCATCACATCAATCCCCAAACAAGTTAACCGAAAATGTAGGGCGATATCTTGAGCCAAAACAATGTTATCCGGGTGAATAGTGCGGGTAGCGTCGATGCTGATGCCGCCTGCGGAAAGATTAGCGACTTTGCGTAGATACACAGTGCGATCGCGAGTTGGCACACTATCCAATGACAGCCCTTGTTCTTCCAGATACATTTCCATCGCTTCGTCGGACTGAATTTTGCTCATCGCCGAAGTTGGCGTATCCAAACGTTCTGGTTTGCGGTTTTCACGGCGGATCAATTCGCGAATTGTTGAGTCGCCATCACCTGTTACCGAAGCGGGCCGGCGTTCAGTTGCAGAAACAAATTTGCCGTCAACGCACAGCAGCCTAAAATCCGATCCTTTGATGCTGTTTTCCACAATTACTCGCACCGGATCTGTTTCGGGAATGGCCTTAACTGCTCTTTTAAAAGCCGCCTGCAATTCCTCGGCATCCTGGACATCTGCTGTTACGCCAATTCCTTTATGACCGACTACTGGTTTGATAGCAACTGGGTAGCCAATTTCTCTAGCAACTGCCAGAGCTCCGTTTTCTGTGGAGACGATATCGCCTTTGGGAACAGGAAATCCTAATGTAGCGAGAAAAGCTTTACAATCGTCTTTGCGCGTGGTAAAATCTGAGTCTAAGTGGCTGTCAGAATCAAAGGTAGTTGCAGAGCCACGAACCAGTTTTTTGCCGTACCCATATTGCATTAGTCCTTCATCCCACAAATAAAATGCGGGAATGCCTTTTTGGGATGCCGATCGCATTAACGAATAAACTGTCGGGCCTCCGTAAACTGACTGCCGGAACATATTTTGCAGCGCGCCCATTTGTGCTTCCAAGGGAAAGTCTTGATTTTGATTAATGGCTTCAAACCAATCCCAAACTGCGTACACTACTGCTCTGGCAGTGCGGGCGTGAAGTGCTTCTATGCTGATTCTGTTAAACTGAGAAAACGGCTTGATGTTCCAGTGTTGGAAGTGCAAACCCATGTCGAGTTTTCCTACTTCTGAGGCGGTACGGCCGAACAGTTGGGCATGGTTCGAGAAAGTTTCGTGCAGCAGTTGCGGGTAGCGCTCGCTAATAATTTCCTGGTAATGTGCGATCGGCAAAGGTTCGCTCGCCCCCGTCACCGCGAAATCAAAAACTAAAGCCGCGGTGTCTAAATAAGGGTTGGGCCCGATATAGTGTTTGAAGTTGAAAACATCAAAAATATCGGTTTTTCGAGCATTGACGCGGGCTGTTTCAGTGGTTTTTTCTTGCAGCATTTTCTAACCTCCTTTGACCTAATTTTTTACGGTAACTTTATAGTCGGTGCATGGGATACTACCTGCGGGCATAGATATTCCAGCAGTGAGACAAATACTCCCAGCAATTCTGCCCTCAGTATTTGCCGAGAGGGGGAGTGGGAGAGATGGGGAGATGGGGAGATGGGGAGAGGGTGAGAGTGGGAAAATATTCCTTCTTCCTTCCACATCTGACTCAGCATAGATGACGAAGCATAGATAACTAAGCATTGATAACTAAGCATTGATGACTAAGCACTTATGACTAATGACTACTTCTTTCCCCCCTCGCAAAAAAAAGCTATAACTTTTGAGAGGTACACTCTGTACTTATAATTGTTTATGACAGTGAAAGAAAATTTAAGAGGCAGCAAATTATGAAGATCGCACAAACTGCTCTCAGGGAAAAAGTTCACCACCTAGCTGAGGAAGCATTTCACCGGAAGCTAATTTCTGGCTACGGTGATGGTCAAAACAGCAACGAATATCAGATTGTCTGGAACGGCAAACCCAGACACCTACCTTTAGAACGGGCGAGTACCATATTGAGCAATTTGATCGAGCGATCGCACTAACGGGCGATCGGACTAATTGAGGACTTACGCTCATCAACCGGATTTCTACGAGCAATCAGAGGAGGATTAGCGAAGAATCGGATCAGAAACCGGATTGATCACCGCGCGCGCGTGGGCCCTGTAATTTAAGCTCATTTGTTGACCCCCCCTATCTCCTGTTAGGGGGGGTAAGTTTTTTGTGTCTGTCGATCATCGAGGATGAGTAAACTCCCATATCACCCTTGCTGTGTGCGCCCTGGAGGGGTAGAAGTCTGAGAGGTTTTTGGTATCTATATATACCTTTTGGCGGTTTTCGGAAAAAAGAAGTTTGTGTTTTAGTGAAATTATTAATAAATTAACAGTGGAGATAATATGGCGAGCAGCGAAATTCAGGGGAAGTTGCTAATTATTGGTGGTGCCGAAGACAAAGAGGGGGACTGCAAAATTCTGCGGGAATTCTTGCGCTGCGCCGGAGGCACTAAAGCCCGCATTGTAGTGATGACGGCTGCGACAAGCCTGCCGGGAGAAGTAGGAGATAATTACATCCGAGTGTTTGAGCGACTCGGCGCTGAAGATGTGCGAGTTGTTGACACCCAGAAACCGGAAGATGCCAACAATCCAGATTATTTAGAAGCGATCGAACAAGCGACTGGCATATTCTTTACCGGCGGAGATCAAGCGCGGATTATTAGCTGCTTGAAAGACACCAAACTCGACGCAGCTATGCACAAACGCTTCTCTGAAGGGATTATCATTGGCGGCACCAGTGCCGGCGCGGCGATGATGCCAGACGTGATGATTATTGAAGGAGACTCGGAGACAAATCCCCGCGTTGATGTGGTAGCAATGGGGCCGGGGATGGGTTTCCTTCCAGGAGTTGTCATCGACCAGCATTTCGCCCAGCGAGGTCGTCTGGGACGCTTAGTTTCGGCACTCTTGCTGCAACCGGCCGTGTTGGGATTTGGTATTGACGAAAATACAGCTATTTTAGTCCACGGTGACGAGTTGGAAGTCATTGGCGAAAGCGCTGTAACTGTCATCGACTCGTCGGAACAACTCCACGACAATCTGGAGGGACTGTTGAAGGATGAGGCTTTGGCGATTTGCGGGGCCAAGTTGCACATCCTCCCCCACGGATACCGGTTTAACTTGAAAACTCACCAGCCGGTGCTCCATAACGTAGCAATTACAGCAGAGAAAGAAAGGGCGATCGCCTAATTTACTTGCAACTGGCAAACATCTCAAAATTATGTAATACCAATTTTTTATGAGGTTGCATAGAATCCGATCCCCCCCTAGCCAAGAGGGCGGGCACGGGGAGTAGGGGTCGCACCGCCCCTACAAAGGGGGGGACAAGATTCTTCTCAAAGTCAACCCCTACTCCCCTTGTTAAGGGGGATTTAGGGGGATCGAGATATGTACAACTTCACATTAAATTGGTATAAGGTCAGCACTGCACACCTTACCCATTCTACCAAGTAGGATGGTTAAAAACCCAGTTGCTCTCTCCAAAAGTAATAAAAAGAAGAGGATTTTACCTCTTCTTTTATTGCTGCGGTTTCGGGTTTTTTAAGCACTTTTCTGTTCGCCAAAAATCGACTGCTGCCCTTCTGCGGTCGATATTAAATTCCACCCTTGAGTTCTCAGCTTCTGATATGTTGCCCATCCCTTAGAACCGCCCGGTTCCCGGTAGTCGGATACAGCGAACTGCGGAAAAGCTGTATAAGGCCGCCACCCCTGACGGGCATCGGTGCGTAAGTGCAATATCTTTTCTCCATTGCGTCCCAATCTGGGCAACCAACACATTTGTTTTAGCATTTTTAACACTCCAGAGTTTTACAGTAACGGTAATTCGCCAACATCCCACATTAAACTTTTAGAGCCTTAAGCCACTGCTCGGAATATCTAACGGGTAACAGGGACGAATGAGATTTTCACCAATTACCAATTACTGAGGTAGCAGCAGTCGTTAAAGCTGATGAAAGGTTCTACAAAGTTTACCAGTCAAAAACTATAAAACAAGTGATACCAAGACATAAGCAAAAATAATCATTGCTCTTCTCGGCTCAAACTTGGCTTAAAGTCGCAGGAAAACCCCGTTGAATAAAGGATTCATTTTTCGGGTTTCCCTTGCCTTACAATTACAAGCTCATCCTCGCTGTTTCCGCATAAAATGGCATCTTTCTACGGTATTATTCCTGTAGGCTAAAAAATGTTTCTTTAGTTACAAATGTTAAATGTTCACCACGATTTATCTAGTTATCAAAAGTTAAATTAATTTTCATACAATACTTCGGACAGTTTTTGATACCCACCGTATAATAAGGGTTTCAAGGCTCCACGGCAAGTTCGCTACCAACGGAAAATCTAGGGTTTCAGACTACTAACTAAAAACAGTCCCGACTATTTTTCATAAACAGCGCTTAATAATTTTTAGTTACTTTAACTACATTTTTGATTAAAATCAGGTTTCCGGGTGCCTAGGGGCGCACCTTACTCAATCGCTAGGGTTCGCACGACTAAATCCTGCGGCTGCGCCCCCAAGTACCTTACAACATAAGCGTTACAGGTTTAACTCTTAAGAACGATGGCGACCGATTTGCAAAATCGTAAAAATTAATACTAATCACACTTATAAGTTCTGCAAACAAGCTATTCATGGCCGCTGCAATTGAATTCAAACTCTTCGCCCCGAACAACAAAGCAGCTACACTGCGAGGCTCCTTTTCCAACTGGGCAGAAATTCCCTTAGAAAAAGATGATAAAGGTTATTTCCGCACTAAAATTCAGGGCTTTGCTTAATCAAGGTATGAAAAAAAATAAGTTGAAAATCCCGAAGCTTTGTAGATACTGGTTTCTATGACTTGCATATTTAGCCTTTCATACCATAAATTAGCAACGCCCGGTTTTGTTAGTCACAGCAGTAGGAATACCGATGCTGTGGATGGGCGAAGAGTTTGGACAATCCACTCGGTAAACTCCCAACCAGCCGAATAAAGTGCAATGGTCTTTGTTGAAAAATCAGCCCAATCATGAGTTATTGGAATACTACAAACACGTGATTCGGCTGCGGCAACATTTGCCGGCACTTTATACCGACAATATTGAATTTATCCCCGAAAATCCCGAAGCCAAAGTGCTGGCTTATTACCGCTGGAGCGATGAGGGAACGCGAGCAGTAGTTGTCGCTAATTTTTCGGATACTTATCTATCTAGTTACTGCATTCCTAAGTTTCCGGCTGCGGGAACTTGGCACGAGTGGATGTACAACAAAATCGTAGAAGTTGGGGAAGAAGGGTTTAAGTTTGATTTGCCGGAATGGTGAGCGCAAGTATTTGTTTGAGAGCGGGAGAATTATGTCTCCAGGCAGATGATCGGGGAAGTTGTACAACAGTAAATTGTATTTAGGATGGGCGCACCAAACTCAACAAACCGGGTTTTGCTACCGGGGTGGATGGCTGTAACGATACTTTTTTGTAAAAAAACTCGGTTTCTGCATCCAAGAGTGCGATCGTAATTCCTGGTATTGAGAATAACAATTACAGGGCGATTTGCCAACCGTGAATTAACACGTCAATTAACACGTCAATTAACACAAACTTTGTCGGAGGACAAACTCTATGGGCTGGCTAAAAAGATTATTTGGTTTAGAAAAAAAAGACAATCAAGAAACTGTTGACGCTCCTGCTTACCAAGCACCTGTAGCTCAATCTCAAGCTCAAGCTCAACCTGCTGCGAGCGCTCAGACAATCCCGCCGGAACGCATGGGATTGAATGGAGAATACGATCAAAGCGGTTTAGCTAAACGGGTGGCTCAGGCTTTCGATGCAAATCCAGATGTTGCGGATATTGAGACTGTTTATGTGGCTCAACTTGGCACTACTGTGGTTCTCAAAGGTACAGTTCCCAGTCAGGAAATTGTCAACAAGTTGGTGACAATTGCTAAAGGTGTTAAGGGTGCAACTGGGGTGCAAACTAATGAAGTTACTGTCGGCTAACGCGACGGTTATTTCTAACAGTTAGCAGTTAGCAATTAACAGTTAACTTAACTGCTAACTGTTAACTGCTCACAGTCTTTTTTATCTATCATGGTTTTAATAAAAAATATGACAGGGGAAACCTTAGAACCTACTCGGGGGAAATTAGAACGGACTCTTTCGCAGGGAATTCAAGCTTTGTACCGATCTCAACTCGGACACCCAACGAGTCAGGCGCTCTGCAATCTTTTGGATAACAAATTGATAATTGTTGTCGAAAATGGGCTTACTCAACCCGAAAAACTGCTGGCTCAGAACGGTCAGGAAGATTTGGCTTTGCAGGTGCGAACACAATTAGAATCTGTTCTGGAATTGCCACTGAAAGAATTAATCCAAAACGTTTTGGGCGTGGGAGTCACTGATTTGCTCCGCGATGCGACCTTGGAGACTGGCCGCACTGGGACGATCGCAATTTTGGACTCTGCACCTCAAGTTCGTGATTCTAATTATAAATCTAAAACTCCACCAAAGCCAGTGGAGAGTTGATGTGCTGGCGGATAACTGTTTCTAAATCTTTGATGTTAAAAGGTTTGGAAAGGTATTCCACGCAGCCAGCTTGGAGAATTCGAGCGCGGTCTTCTGGTTTTGCTAGTGCTGTGACAGCAACAATCGGAATATGTCTGATCTCGGGGTTTTGTTGGGCGCGCTTTACTACTTCCATACCGTCTATATCCGGCAGGCAAATGTCGAGTACGATTAGATCGGGCTGTCTATCCACTGCTGCTGAAAGAGCTGCGTACCCGTCAACTGCTCCCACACACTCGCAGCCGAATAAATCGAGTATTTGTGTCAGCAGCTCTAAGTTGTCTGGATTGTCGTCTACAGCCAACACTAAAGGACGCTTATCAACCGGGGGTTGACCGCTAATAAAAGACGAGGATTCCAATTTATTGTCCCAATGAAGGTAGTTCATAAATGCCGATCGCAACCATCAAAAAATTTGTCTCCGAGGCATTCTTCAAGTGGCGCTGCGGCACTTGAAACAGATTGGCTCGTATTTGTAGCTCTCCCATGACCAGTTTTTGGTCTCACCCGATACAATATCCCTACAAGCTGCGTGCAAAACGACCGCAGTTGATTGATTCCATAGCATCTGCTTAATTCTACCTCTCCCAGCACCAATTACCAGGTGAGGCCCTCTTGGTGCGTCAGCCTTGGTAAAAATACGCAATAAATACGAAAACTCTTACCAAGAAAGCATCCTCGCTTAATAGCATTGAATAGTAGCGACAGCTTTTTAGGATATTAACCACATTAAACATGGGTTTCCATACAAGGATCTACCTAAAGGAAGATTCTAACCGATACTTAATTTTAATAACTTCCACCTGCTGAGAGATACTTGATTAGTCTAGTTTATACTTCAATGTTTTTAAGTAGTAATCATCACAATTTAAGCAAGTAAAAAGATTCTGTTTTTACTTAAGCTTTACCGGATATTAACCTAGGAGGTTTTAATGACAATTCCAATCAGAGACGACCTGACTTACATTTTGCTCAAAAAAATTGGTAGCGGAAACGGCAGGGGAGAGTCGGAAATTAGGAACGCAGCCGAAGAATATGTCGGTCACCCGGTGGCGGAAGCGGAATTGCTCGGTCATTTGGACTACCTCAACCAAAGGGAATTTATCAAAGCTCAGTTTAGTGGCGAGCCTTATGGAGGAGCTGAGTTAGTGCCGCCTTTAGTGGCATTTCAAGAAGCTGAGTTAACAGACAAAGGTCGCAAACTGTTACACAAAATGGAGACGAATCCTCCGACCTCGCTCCACCACGAAGGATCGGCAGTTCCTATCGCTTCAAAGGATATGCCGTTTTTGGAAAAAGTGATGGTAAACGGTCACTTGGAGGATATTTTTGATGCCCGCGACATTACCGAAGTAGTGTACCGGGTCATGCGCGATGTGATGACAAAAGACGCCATCGAGCACGTGGAATCTGAATTGCACAAAGAAGTTTTGCCTACGGATGACAAAACCCTGCAACAAGAAATAGCAGACCTCTGGAAAGATACCAATCCGCTGGTGGGATTGCTCAGCCGCATACGTCAACCTTTGACCGGCCCGCCTGCACCTGCGGGGATCGATGGCAATTTGTTTGCACGCAGGGTGGAACTAGAAGGCGCACTTCCTTCAGGAGTAAAACCGGAAACTGCGATCGCCGCTGTATTTTCGGCAACGAAGGATGAGCTGTCCGAGGAGCGAATTCAGGAAATAGCTGGCTTTTTGCCGGACAGAATTCGGGAAATTTGGGCGTCGGCTTAACGCCATTTTTCAGGTATAAATACTTACCAGCCGGGTTGACTAACCAGTATTCTCCCTCCAGAGGGCAGAAAACTGGTTGGTCAACCCGGTTTCTCTATAGCTTTTGTCTTGTAGCTGTGCAATTGCTTTGTAGTGAGGGCTTGAGTCCCGATCGAACTCGATCGAACTTGAGTCCTCACTAATTGTCACATCGCTCTTGCCTTGCCTTGTCATATCGTTTCCCGTTGCATCGGAATCATAAAATCGAGTCAACAGTCAACTGACAACAGTCAACAGTCAACAGTCAACAGTCAACAGTCAACAGTCAACCATCATTCCGGTATTACCGGAATTGATATAAGTGCTGTGAAAAACCCGGTTTATCACTGAAATTTGTCTAAAAAGTGGAAATATCCCCAGAAACAGAGTTTCGCGCTCTTGGGTTGGGTCAAGCCCCTAGACGGAACGAAAGTATTGTAATGTATAATACAGGGCAAGTTAAGACTGTGGCTCGCAAAAATGCTGTCAACAGCCCGGGAGCTCAAAAGCGATGACCCGCACCAAAGTTACACAAATGTCACGATCGACTTTAGAACAAGAGATTTTACTCAATCGAATTACCAATCGCATCCGTAACTCTTTAGAACTCCAAGAGATTTTGACCACCACTGCGCGAGAAATCCGCAGCTTTTTAGAAAGCGATCGAGTAAAAGTTTATCGCTTTGAGGCCGACGGTAGCGGGGAGGTCATTGCTGAGTCCATCAACGGCGACAAGTTGCCCTCGATGCTGGGTTTGCGCTTTCCACCAGGCGACATTCCCCAGAGTGCTCGGGAAATGTTTCTCAAAGCGCGGCAGCGAGTGATTGTAGATGTGGAATTGAAGCATCAAACAATTAATCGGTTAGATTGTCCCGAAAGCGGCAAAACTTTAGCAGTTGAAGATATTAGCTATCGTCCTGTAGACCCCTGTCACGCTGAATATCTGAAGGCTATGGGGGCACGTTCTTCTCTGACGGTGCCGATTTTGCATCAAAATCACCTTTGGGGACTGTTGGTGTCTCATCACAGCCAACCGAAACGGTTTAGCGATCGAGAATTGAAAATGGTGCAGTTGCTTGTGGATCAACTTTCAATTGCGATCGCCCAATCTTTTCTGCTGAGTCAAGCTAGACAGCAAGCGCGTGACGAAGCCGTTATCAACCAAATTACCAGTTTGCTGCATTCTCCTTTGGAACTAAACGAAATTCGGAAAGCAGTTCTCGAACAAACTGTCAAGCATTTGCGTGGTTCAGGAGGGCGACTCTACCTTGCAGCCGAGTTTGGCGATCGGCCCGCTTTGCTTTATACCTGTGGCCAGCAGCCCGCAGACATTGACCTTGAACTCAGCCCGTTTTGGCAGCAGATTATGTGGAGGGCAAACCAAGACGAGCCAGCACAAACTGCTAATCAGAAAAGCCAATTAGGTATTTTTGAAAATCTATATTCCCAGCATTACAGTTCAATTGACAGCAATATTTCCAGTTTTCTCGTACCGCACTTGTACGCAATTTCCGATATTTCTAAAGAACCTCAACTCAAATCTGTATCTGCCAATTTAGTCGCAGCTTCCATTCGATCATTTTTGGCAGTACCGCTGCAATACCGCCAACAGTGCATCGGCTGTCTCACCGTTTTTCGCAGCCCTATACAAACCGAAATTTTGTGGGCGGGCCGTTGCAGTTCGGACGCCCGGAGCGATCGTCCCCGACAGTCCTTTGCAGCTTGGAAAGAAATCAAAACAGGCGAAGCTCAAAAGTGGACTAGCGAGGAACAGAAGCTAGCACAATCTTTAGGAACTCACCTGTACATGGCTGTAATGCAGAGGCGCGTCGAGGCCATGATCCGACATCAAGCTTCTCACGACCCCTTAACTGGTTTACCTAATAGATTACTGTTTAATGAAAGGCTGTCTTTAGCTTTAGCTAGCGCTCACCAAAATGGAGAAATGCTGGCGGTAATCTTTCTAGATTTAGATAGATTTAAAAATGTTAACGATACTCTCGGTCACCCAGTGGGCGATTTGTTGCTGCAAAGTGTATCTCGGCGTTTGACTAACTGTTTGCGCGTCGGGGATTCGATGGCTCGTTGGGGCGGCGATGAATTTACTGTGCTGCTGTACAATATCAACACCCCGGAGGAAGCAACTAAGATTTGCCAGTTAATTATCCAGAGTTTAAGCAGTCCTTTTGATTTTGATGGTTTGGAACTTTATATTAAGGCGAGCTTGGGAATTGCTTTGGCTCCTTACGACGGAGAAGATGCAGAAACTTTGCTAAAAAATGCTGATGCTGCGATGTACAAAGCTAAACAGAAAGGTCGCAATAATTATCAGTTTTACACGCAGGCGATCGGCAGTAAAGTCTCCGAGGATCTTAACTTAGAAAATCATCTTTACAAAGCTCTAAACAAATCTGAGTTTGTCCTGTACTATCAACCGCAAATAAATTTAAATACTGGCAAAATAGTGGGCATGGAAGCTCTGATTCGCTGGGAGCATCCCGAACGCGGTTTGATTCCTCCCGATCGATTTATTCCCTTAGCTGAGGAAACAGGATTAATCTGCCAAATTGACGAATGGGTGATGCGGACTGCTTGCTTGCAAAATCGAGCGTGGCAGTTACTGGGATTGCCGCCGATGCGGATAGCGGTGAATTTATCAGCCCGCCAGTTTCTGCAACCTCATACGGTACAAATCATCGCTGAAATTTTATCAGAAACCAAGTTAAATCCCGAATATTTAGAAATAGAAATTACCGAGAGCATTGCCATGACAGATGTGAGCTTTACGGTGTCGGTATTGCAGCAGTTGCAGGACATGGGAATTCACATTTCTCTGGACGATTTTGGCACGGGTTATTCTTCGCTGTGGTCTCTGAAAAACTTTCCGCTCAATAATTTAAAAATAGACAAATCTTTCGTGGCAGATTTGGTGACGGGCAGCAGCGGTGCTACTATTGTGAAACTGGCGATCGCCTTGGGACAGGGCCTGAATTTACAGGTGATTGCTGAGGGAGTGGAAACAGCAGAACAGTTGGCTTTTTTGCGATCGCATAAGTGCGATATGGGTCAGGGTTACTTCTTTAGCAAACCAATACCGGCGGCGGCTATAACCCAATTGTGCCTAGAAAATCAATCGGGGAACAAACAAAAGCTTCTCTTTTGAGCGATATCTGTAGGGACAAAGGCTTTCGCCGTTTCCGGCGCGGAGCTAGTCCCTAGGTAGCGAATAAATAGACAAAATGATACACTTATAGACAAATATGCGGTGTACCATTTTGTT
>NZ_JAUBUJ010000085.1:5596-39070 GCF_036705405.1 Microcoleus sp. B13-B6 | reverse complement strand
GGGGCGGGCACGGGGGCGGGCACGGGGACGGGCACGGGGGCGGGCACGGGGACGGGCACGGGGGCGGGCACGGGGGCACCGCCCCTACCAGCGCCTAAAATTTCCGTGCCGCAGAGGACGCCTGTGGTGCAGAATGCAGTGCCGCCAACGGTTGCAGGCACCATTTTACCTGTGCCGCCGATGCAGCGGGTTGTACCGGCACGCGCGCCTACTTGGAGGTGTGTTCATACTCTGGTAGGGCATTCTAATGCTGTTACGTCGGTAGCTTTCAGTCCTGATGGCGCGACTTTAGCTAGCGGCAGTGAGGACAAGACGATTGAGATGTGGAAGTTGGAGACTGGTAGGCGGTGGTACACTCTCACGGGTCATTCTGATTGGGTGACTTGTGTGGCGTTTAGTCCTGATGGCGCGACTTTGGCTAGTGGCGGCCGGGACAAAATGATTCATATTTGGGATTTGAATAAGGGTAAGTGGTGGTACGCTTTGGCTGGTCATTCTGACAGGGTTTCTGCTGTGGCGTTTAGTCGGGATGGTCAGGTTTTGGCTAGCGGCAGTCGGGACAAAACTGTGCAGTTGTGGAATTTGAATAAGGGAAGGCGGATGTCGGCTTTGACTGGTCACGCTGGCGGGGTGGAGGCGGTGGCTTTTAGTTCTGGCGGGGAGTTTTTGGCTAGTGGGAGTCGGGACAAGACTGTGCAGTTGTGGGATTGGCAAAATGGTCGATCGATTTGTACTCTGGCGGAGCACGGGGATTGGGTGCGGGCGATCGTTTTTGCTGCGAGTTCCCCCAACTCCCTGGCCGGTCAGACCCCCCCCAGCCCCCCCTTGGTAAGGGGGGGAGTAGGAGAGGGATTGATTTTGGGGACGGGGAGTCGGGATGGTACGGCGAAGCTGTGGCGGGTGGATGCACAGGGGCGAGGGACGCTGCTGCGGAGTATGAGGGACAATTCTGGGGATGTTTTGTGTGTGGCGTTGAGTCCCGATGGTCGGGTTTTGGCGACGGGGAGTCGGGATGGCACGATTTATTTGTGGGATGCGGGTACGGGGGGTTTGCTGGAAATTCTGACGGGCCACGGGGGGGAGGTTTTGTCGGTGGCGTTTAGTGCTGATGGGGGGAGTTTGGCTAGCGGTGCGGGCGATCGAACTGTGAAAATTTGGCGGGGGATTGGGCATTAGGGGCGATGTCAAGAGTGCCTGCTTAAAAAATTTCATATTTATGCTTGACAGGCGATCGAATGTTCTGCTACATTAGGAATTCGTGAGGACGCATAGCTCAGTTGGTTAGAGCACTACGTTGACATCGTAGGGGTCACTGGTTCGAGTCCAGTTGTGTCCATACCTAAAACCCGCCCAACAAGCGGGTTTTCTTGTTTCTACAACTGTACACTGACAAATTATTTGTCACTGATAACGCTTTATAATTAAATAAATGTTTTATGGCCCGCTTCTGTAAAATAAATTTCATACAGAAGACGTTGTAAACCCTGAAGATCCTTTCGATACACTCAGTAACACAAGTAAGGAAATAATTTGGTGTCCCCAGCTCAAGAAACTAACTCTGGTCGCTATTACGTTGGCAAAAGTGAACACATACTTAAGACTCCCTCTTGTCAAGAGCTAAACGGTCAAGTCAATCTAATTATGACATCTCCACCTTTTCCTCTTAATAGTAAAAAAAGCTATGGCAATATGTTAGGAGATGAATATCTTAAGTGGTTTACTGAGTTAGCACCAATCTTTGCTGAAATGCTGACAGACGATGGCTCTATTGTTATTGAACTTGGTAACAGTTGGGAACCAGGCCGTCCTGTTCAATCTTTACTACCTTTAAAATCTCTATTGAATTTTGTTTCTCATCCCGAATGTCAACTTCGTTTAATACAAGAGTTCGTCTGCTATAATCCATCCAGGCTTCCCTCCCCAGCTCACTGGGTTACAGTTAAGCGAATTAGAACTGTAGATAGTTATACTCGCCTTTGGTGGATTGCTAAAAGTGATTTCCCAAAAGCAAACAACTCTAAAGTTTTGCGTCCTTATAGTGAACGTATGAAATATCTCCTTTCCACAGGACGCTATAATTCAGGTAAAAGACCTTCTCAACATAAAATTGGTGAAACAAGTTTTCTAAGAGACTGCGGAGGCTCTATTGCTCATAACTTATTTGAACTAGAAAATATGGACGATAACAGACAAGTTCGCTTACCTCACTTACCAAATGGTTTTTCTTTTTCCAATAGTAACTCTAATGATTTCTTTTCACAAACTTGTAAAAAAAAAGGAATTACTCCTCATCCTGCTAGGATGCCAATGGGTCTAGCGGCTTTTTTTATTGAATTTCTAACAGACTCGGGAGATTTAGTCCTAGACCCTTTTGCGGGAAGTAATACTACTGGATATGCCGCAGCTCGACTAGATCGTAAATGGATAGCCATAGATGCTGAGGAAAAATATGTAGAACAGTCTAGAATTCGCTTTCAAGATCCTGCCCTTACCAACCAACATCAGTAATAACATCATGAGCATTAGCCAACAACTCACACAGACTAAAGTTTTTAAGCGCAAGTCAAATGGAGATTGGGATACGGGATTTTTTGTTGGTCGTCCCTTCCGACTTAGCTATAATAAAGCAGAAATTTTAGTAGCCGATGCTTGGAAGCAGAGAGCTAAAGGCATTCCTCAAGGTTGCTTCCTTCTGGCTTACTATGACAACGAACTTGACAACAAAAATAATGGCGAAGCAATTCTTCTTCGTGTTATTCAACCAAGTAAGCTACCAACTGACCAAAACGTTATTAGTAGTATGGTGGAATATTACAAGGATGATATTAAAACAGGAGAGAATAAACACTCCCAGCTAGATACTTTTACTCGTTACGAATTTTCTTTCAGTGGGCTAGAGTGTTCGGTTCTAGGATCTTTCTACGTTGATATAGATGGAATAACTCGCTTCGGTGCTGACTTAGAAAACTTCTATAGCGCCCATAATTACTCAGTAATTAAACCATCATCTGATATCTTAAAGGCGATTGTTAACTATAGAGAAAACGGCTCTCCTGGAGGATCTGGAGATATCAAAATTGGAAAAGTTCGCTACAGTTCCAGCCGTCGCTTTCAGCAAACTGAACAGGAAGTTCCTGTGTATGTCCAAGCGCCAGATTTTGCCGGAAAACGGACAGCTCTTTTTGGTATGACTCGAACAGGTAAATCCAACACGGTTAAGAAGATTATTCAGGCTTGTGTTGACATGAGCAACAACGCACCACTGAAGCTAGACGAAAGAAAAGAAACTCCAGAGGAAGTCCTTAATAATCTTACAGAGGATAATAATCCTAAGTATCCCATTGGGCAGATTATATTTGACATTAACGGTGAATATGCCAACCCAAACTTACAGGATCAGGGAACTGCAATTTTTGATTTATATCAAAACCAGACAGTTCGATACTCGACTGTACCAAAACCAGACTTTTTGGAAATGAAAGTAAATTTTTATCGGGAAATTGAAAATGGTTTTGGACTAATTAGAAGCTATCCTAGTGTTGCAAATAATAGCAGCAACTATATAAGAAGTTTTACATCCATAGATTTTACTCGACCAGAAGATTATGCTACTAATAGATCTGCTAAAGCACGGTACGATCGCCGAGTCGCAGTTTATCTGTGTTGCCTATATCGAGCCAATTTTAAAGCTCCATCTAATTTCCCTCCAGTCTGTTTTACGGCCAATCAGGATGTTCGTAATATTGTACAAGAAAATGTTGATCCCAATTCAGGGTTGAATTTGGATCAAGCTGCAAACTGGTGGGAAATGTTTTGGGATGTTTATGACGAAGATCCTGATCAAGTTTTCTCTAATTATAGACGACAAAAAGGGTACGAATGGGCCGACGAGGATTTAAAAGCTTTGCTAGTGATGCTCACTCGTAAAAGTAGATCGGGTGGAAATGCTAACGTTTCTGGGTTTCGTATTCTTAATCCGATTCGCGAGCAACATACCAGTACCGTTCAAAAACCGTTTGACCAGGATATTTTAAGTAATCTACGACAAGGAAAGATAGTCATTGTTGACCTTTCCCTCGGCAATCCTGAGATACAAGTAATGTTTAGCGAAAAAATTTGTCAATGTATTTTTGCTGATGCGATTAATCGTTTTACCAGCACTCATCCAAATAATTTCATCCAGTTTTACTTTGAAGAGGCTCACAATCTATTCCCTAAGAAAGATGATAAAGATTTATCGCAAATCTATAACAGGCTGGCAAAAGAAGGAGCAAAACTGAACCTCGGTTTAGTTTATGCTACTCAAGAAGTTAGCTCGATTAGTAGTAACATCCTTAAAGCGACTCAAAACTGGTTTATTTCTCATTTGAACAACGAGGATGAGATTAAAGAGCTAAGAAAGTATTATGACTTCAGTGACTTCACTGAAAGCCTAATTCGCTTCAGCCAAGACACCGACAAAGGTTTTGTGCGGATGAAAACCTACAGCAACCCCTTTGTTATTCCAGTCCAGATAGATCGCTTTCCCCCTGAAAATTAGCTTACTTTACGAGACTTTTTGAAAAATATGGGATATACCAGTAAAAACAATCGGCGACCTTTTGAGGGTGCGAGTAAGGCTTCGCATCATCACATCATTAACGACCCTGAAGTTCAAAGCACAATGGAGCGTATTTATAAGCCTCCAAAAGATGCTGGTATTTCATTAATAGATATGACTGTAGATTTTGCTCCTCCTCAAAATAACCCTGTAGAGGCGGTTATTGCTGTGGATGGCGGTTATACGGAGGTTATTCTGGATAAGGGATTTCCTTCACAAACAATGCACTTTCTACAGTTTGGCGCACTCTATTTTGAGATGGAGGATCTTGCCAAAATTGATGCTGCTGCTTTTATTGCTCCAGAAGATATGGCAAAGCTTAGAAATATTGAACGATTAAAACTAGCTCTGCCAACCAAGAATCTTTGCTTTAAGGATAAAAATACTCTCAAAGCCACTGTTCTTACGGCGATATTCGAGTTTTTCAGTAATAATAATTTAAGCGAAAAACATAGCTTAGTAGATACTCTGGCGTGGTTTATATTCCGTCGCTATAAACAAGGAAATAAAACCGAAAAGGATAAACGCTGGAATTTAGCAACTAACCCCTTAAGTCCAGTCGGGAATCAAGTTGTTTTGTCAGAGAGAGATATGGCAAATTATATGTTTAAATGTCCAGAAACCGGAGGAAAAATTCATTTAACTGATATTTTTAGGCTCCATGAAGTTATTGACGAGGAAACCGGAGCGGCGGGAATTTTGGGTTATTTACTGAATGTTATCGAACATATAATTATCATTCATCTAATCCGTCAGTTGCTACGTAGTCAACCAGAAATTCTCAAAAAAGTTCTTTTTATCAAAGATGGATCAACTGGATTTTTTGGGCAAACAGCTTTACTACATGACCCAATGAATGATTTGGTTAATTGGCTTCTAGATAAGCATAATATTCTATTAGCTGGTTTAGAGAAAAGTGGTGCTTTTGTGGATCATGCCCATGAAATCCAAGAGAAGCTAAAGCCGGGCCAGGCAGTCATTCTTAATGATGATTACATTTACCGCTACATCTTACCAGGTACAGGAGATCCTAACAATCCCTATGCTTATACGAGCAACTATGGACACAAGGTTATTTTTAAGGCTAGAGGAGGGCAGATGCACGTTGTTTCCATGCCTGTTCGTAAACTTAAGAAAACTCCAAACTCTACTGATTTGCCTAACTTACAGGTAATACTAGACAACGTAGAAGGTTTACGCTGTGATATGTATGATTCTGCTCTTTTCCCAGTGGCACTTGTTAATAAGTTAGTTAGCTTGTCCGCTCATCCTAGCCAGAGGATTCTTCAAAAATTTGCTAGTAAGAATGTTAATGGATAAAAATTTTATACTTGTCCTTGGACAGACAGGGGGTGGAAGATTGTGCGAGTTCAGGAGTACACTGCTGAGATTTCTCATATAACGGAGACTTTGATTCGATTTGTATTTCCGATCGCAATCGCAACTAATGTCGATCGCCCCCCTGCATCCCCAAATGATATGAAATCAGATCGATCGCCTACCAGCCCCTTCCGGGACACGGCTGTGATGCCGTGTCCTTACCCGTAACTTATCGGCGACAGCCTTCGGCGATCGCCCTTAACACCGCTAGCCGCACTTCTGGATGAAATTTCTCAAGCCCGTTAGCCCGAAAAATCCAGTGTCCGCCGCCCGCGTGCTCGATCGCAATTTTCTGACCGTCAGGCAAAACTATTTGCCACCAATTCAACACACTGGCTTTAATAAGGTGGCACTGAATTTCGTTCAGTTGAGCCTCCATTAATTTCAGTTGACGCATGATAGGATTTTGGGCAGATGACTTCATGATTTTTCTCATTAAATGAATTCGACTGTTTCTCGGCTTGGATTTCAGTTTGCCGATTTTTGAACTTAACTTCACCTTCCGAAGTTTTTGCCTTAACTTCCCTTTCCGAAGTTTTCGCCTTCACTTCCGTTTTACCACCTTTAGGCTCAACTTTCACTCCAAAACCTTTAGACTTAACTTTTCCTGGGGCAGAAGTTGCAGTCTGTTCCGTGGCAGGCTTCTTAAACTCCGCGTCTAATTGGTCTAAAATCTCCTCTTGTTCGGGAGTATGTTCCGCTGGCTGGTCTGAATTTCTGGGATTGTATTCGCCAACCAACCTTGCCAAAAATTCCGAAATTGACAGTCCGGCTGCGGCTGCTTTTTTCGTTAAAAGGGCGTAGGTGTCGGTTTTAATGCGAATTTGTTTGAGCCGGAGGTTGGGATTGTTGTCAACGGTTTCGGCAATAGTTACTGCGGTAATCCTTTCTTTGGGTATGACATCGACAACTTCTTGCCACTTTTCCTGTAAACGACAGTCGCCGTATTGGTCGGTAATTGCGTGTTTGAACAAAGGCACAACTTGAGCAACGCAGCTAGGCAAAATCTCAAATCCTGCTTTAATTAAGCGCAGGCAAATGCTCGCAGCTTTGATAATTTGTGTGCAGTAAAAATACTGCCTACCTAATGCTTGTTCGCAGTAACTTTTAAAAGTTTTGAACTTGTCTTTGTACAATCGCAGCTTTCGGATGGCGTCCAGCATGATTCCTTGACGCACGTAGTCTAGGAATCCCCTTTTAATTTCGCCTGTCAGGTAGTCTAAATCGTGAAAGGGAGATTGATTCTGGATTTCTTCTTCAAAGTCTAGCAGCGGGCCTGCAAAGTGAAAGTTGGAGGCGACATCGCCTAGGTAGAAGTTGTCAATGGATGTGGGCATGATCGGGAATGGTTCGAGAAATGGCACGATAGCACGGAAGTTGTGCGATCGCAAAGTTGAAGTTTTGGTCTGGATCTTTGATACAATTTTGAGTTGGGCACTCTTGTGAGGTCGATCGACCTTTTACATGGCACCACCTCCTCGGCGTTGAGAAAAAAGGGGCTTGAGGTATGCGCCCAACCCCCGAAAATACGCTTGGGTATGCAAGCACAATTGATAGACACGAAAAATCCGGCGGTTCTTCCAACCTGCATTTTGACGAAAGTAGGCTCGCCCGACCGTCTTCTGTCATGTCCGTCACTTACAACTTTAGTTGGAAAGCTCCTCTTTGTCAACTAAAGTTGTATAACTTTAGTTGAATGAATCAAGATATAGACTATCTCAAGCCAGAAACTATTCAAGAAGCTATCCAATTGGCTGAAGCTACTCAGGAACAACTAGCCCGAAACCTAGGAGTTTCTCTAAATACAGTGAACTCCTGGGTTAATTGTCGGAAAATGCCACGGGCGGATAATTTCTTCGCCCTATGCCGGGAGTTAAAGCTTTCGCCCAAAACCGTGGCTAGATTGCTACGCATCGATATCTCCAACATCCCTGACGATATCCCTTTGATAAGATCGCACTCGCCGAACGATAACTAACCCGCAGGGGTTCGGAAAAGTCTAGGGAAAGGGGCTTGAGTCATGCACCCAAGCCCGGAAAATACTAAGGGTATGCAGGCATAATGGGTAGAAACTACAAATAAGGCAGCTCGCTAAACCAAAGCGTTTCCACCGTCCGGCTAAAGGAGCCGCCTTTGTGTTGTCTCTATCTTTAACAAGGATACTTGTAAACAACTCGGTTGTCAACAAGTCTGCTTGTAAGTTTCCTATGATATGCCCCGAAAGAAACAAACTCAAGAGTCCAAAGATATACCAGCACTGCAAATCTTGCGGGAGGCTGTGGGTTTATCGCAAGCAGCTTTAGCAAAGCAAATTCCCGACAAAACGGGCGCAAAAACCCTAAGCCAACAAGCAATCAGTAACTGGGAGCGAGGACTAGACCAACCAGAACTCACCATTGCTCAAATGAAAGCTCTTTGCAAAGCTTTGGGAAAAACGCTTAACGATTTACCGAACGACTTAGGCCCACCAAATCCCGACTGACAACTAAAAAGTCAAAAAGCCCGATCGACCTTTCATCGATCAATCCGTAATTTTCGCTCTCATAGCTTTAATCTGCCCTCGCTTGGTTTTGCTGTCGAGACGCTTGCGCTGGGAACTACGAGTTGCTTTGCTGGGTTTGCGCGGTTTCGGTATGACGATCGCACTTTTAATGAGTTCTTGCAGCCGTCTCAAAGCCTCCTCCCGGTTTTGTTCCTGGCTGCGGTGTTCCTGAGCCTTGATGACCAAGGATCTGGGTGCAAGCCTCGCCCTTATAGGGCGACTTTAATTAAGACTTGTGAATAATCGAGTTAGCCCTTAGTCACGACACTATCATTAGGGCAGGAGGATAGAAAAAATGTTTAACTTAACTTACGAGTTCAAATTGAAACCAACCGCAGCACAAGTAGCCTTCTTTGAAGATTGGCTGGAACAGTGTCGCTGCGTCTATAACTACGCGCTAGCAGAGCGCAAGCATTGGTTTCAGTCTCGCAGTTGCCAAGTTAACGCTTGTTCTATCCGTTCTGAGTTCATCATTCGGGCCGAAACAAAGCGCCCAACTTATGCCAGTCAGTGCAAAAGCTTAACCGCAGCTAGGGCAAACATACCTGCTTTGTGTGCCGTCGCCGTACACGTTCTACAGCAAACCTTGAGAAGGCTTGAAAAAGCGTTCGTGAGTATGTGGGAGCAAAAGCACGGTTTCCCTCGTTTCAAAAAAGCGGGAGCAATGCGATCTTTTGTTTTTCCGCAACTGGGTGTCAATCCTGTCAACAACGGGGTACTAAAACTCCCTAAGATTGGGTTCGTTAAATTTCATCAATCGCGTCCTATCCCTGATGGCGCAAATATTAAGCAAGCGAGAATAGTTCGCAAGGCAAGTGGTTGGTACGTGATGCTAACCCTGCAATGGGATGTTTCCGTACCGTCAGTTATGCCACACGGTGAAGCGTTAGGCGTTGATGTTGGATTAACTAACTTCATAGCAACTTCCAATGGTCTTTTAGTTAAACGCCAAAAGTTTTTTGCTGATGCAGAGTGCAAGCTTAAATTGCTGCAAAAACGTGTCAGTAGGAAAAAGTTAGGCTCAAATAATTGGAAAAAAGCCCAGAAGAAAGTTGCCAAATTGCATGAGTACGTCGCTAACTGTAGAAAAGATTGGCACTGGAAATTGTCTCACCAACTCTGCAAAGACGTGGGGATGGTTTTTGTCGAGGACTTGAACCTGGTTGGTTTGTCTAAAGCTATGCTAGGAAAACATTGCTTGGATGCAAGCTGGGGACAGTTTTTTGCGATTTTAGAGCAAACCTGTTTTAAATACGGTGTGTATTTTCAAAAGGTAGATGCTCGTAAAACCAGCCAAATTTGTCCTAGTTGTGGTTTGGAGACAGGCAAGAAAGAACTGTCAGAGCGTATTCATTCATGTTCCAATTGTGGCTATACAACAGACCGAGATGTTGCAGCCGCACAAGTAGTTCTTATTCGAGGACTTGCAGCCGTAGGGCATACGGTCAAGATGCTTTCTTGCAAGTAAATTCGTCGGAATCCCTGCGAAGAAAGAATCCTCGTACCTGATAGTCGAGGAGTGTCAAAATCACACCTTCGGAGGTGATGCGCTGGTCGTTGATTTGCAACAAACGCTCCTTGTAGCGATCGGGCAATGAGGAAGCTGGGATATCAAAGCGCAAGTGAATCGCACTCGCGACCTTATTGACATTTTGCCCCCCCGCGCCTTGAGAGCGAATCGCACTAATCTCGATTTCGCGATCGTCTATGAACACTGTATTAGAAATTTGTAGCATGATTGAGCAGTGAGATTAAATATACCGGGAAAGCAGTGCATCTTTTATATATAACTTACTTTGGTAGATAAGTTATTTACTACAATTCTTAGCTATCAGGATGAATTCCATGAGTCTTTTTCTATCCCATAATTCTATGTCGTTAGATTCAGCAAGGTTGTAAGCATTTTTTGTAAATCTGTTGTTGGTGATTACTATGGCTTTATTTCCTTTGTAATATCTAACCGCTCCTGCTACTTCTTGAACTGCTTTAATACCAACTGGTCTTTTGGTTCTTTTTGCTTGAACCACCGTTCTTGAGCCATCTTTGTACAAAATTAGATCGGCTCCATAATCTTGACTATGTTTAGTTAAATTAACAATATAACCACAGTTAATAAAATGGAAAGCTAGAAATTTTTCAAACTCTTTGCCAGTCATTTCATCTACTTCCAGAATACCACTGTCTGATAAACATTTTCTTGGCTCTTCTTCTTTCCAGGTATCTACCCATTCCCAAATCATATTTACCGCAGCGAAAACGATAGCGGCTACTAATATAAAATCTAACATAAGATTATATTTAGTTTAAAGAAGTATTTACGAGCGTACCCGATTTACTCAGTATAGTTATCTACCCATATCACAAGCACATTGTGATCTTAATTACTGATTATCTAGGGAAACTCTGAATTTATGAGAATTGATAATAGGTGCAGGGATACAATCAATGATAACTGAAATTTTTGTCATCAATGGGTGATACAATAGCCAATTGGCTCAACTACACATCGACCTATGCCATCATCAGGAGTCCAATACTTAATTATCAATGCCCTGGAAACTCTCGACTTGCTGATCTGGAGAATATATGATGAAGAAAAAGGCTTTTGGTACATCGAAACCCCTAGTCGAGCGTTACCAAGGGCTGCTATACTACAAAGTGGCGAGATTGTTCGTATAGACGAGCTTGAAGACTATGACGAAACCGCATGATATTAGAAGAGAGCAAGACCGCAGATTAGGAGAATTAATGGCGATCGCACGTCAGCGATTCCTCGATGCAGGCGGCGATCCTCGACACCCGCCATCAGGTATAAAAGGCGATGATTACATGACAGACGCAGAAAGACAAGAAGCACTGACGATCGCCCGATCGCTCTTTAACGACGAATATATTAAAACCTATCTCCAAAACAAACGTCAAAACAATTTGCAACCCCAGAATAATTAGTAAGGTGCGCCGAAACGCACCCTACAAAAATTAATTAGTCGGTAGTACCAGTTTGCAGCGACTCTTTAGCAGTCTGCGTCCACTCAGAGTGGAAGAATTCACCGCGCGGTTTGTCGGTGCGTTCGTAGGTGTGAGCCCCAAAATAATCACGCTGAGCTTGCGTGAGGTTTTGTGGCAATCTTTCGCGTCGGTAGCTATCAAAATAGTCCAGCGAGGCGCTAAATGCTGGCACTGCAATCCCCAGTTGGCAAGCAGTAGCTAACACGTCTCGCCAAGCCGATTGGCGATCGAGAATGCTCTGTTTGAACTCCGGCGCTAACAGCAAATTCGGCAACGTGGGATCGTCCTTGAAAGCTGTTTTAATCTTGTCCAAAAATCCAGCCCGAATAATACAACCACCCTTCCAAATTCGGGAAATTTCGCTCAAACTCAAGTCATAGTTGTACGACTTCGATGCCGCGCTCAACAGCGCCATGCCTTGCGCGTAGGAGCAAATCTTCGAGCAGTAAAGCGCATCCCGGACTTTGTTCACAAACTCTTTAGTATCGCCTTCGTACTTGCCGCTAGGCCCGGTTAGTTCTTGGGAAGCTTTGATGCGCTCGTCTTTGTAAGAAGACATGATTCTGGCATTCACAGCAGCAATAATTGTGGGAATGCTCACGCCCAATTCCAAAGCACTCATTACCGTCCAGCGGCCGGTACCTTTTTGACCGGCTGCGTCCATAATTACCTCAACTAAGGGTTGCTTAGTTTCCGGGTCGTTGTACTTGAAAATGTTAGCCGTAATTTCAATCAAAAACGAGTTGAGTTCGTCTGTGGTATTCCATTCGGCAAAAACTTCCTGCAACTGCTTGCCGTCCAATCCACCAACGTTTTTGAGCAAATCGTAGGCTTCAGCAATGAGCTGCATATCCCCGTACTCAATGCCGTTGTGAACCATCTTCACGTAGTGACCAGCGCCACCAGGGCCGATGAAAGTCACGCAGGGGCCGTCATCTACTTGAGCAGCAATTTTGGTGAGAATTGGCTCTAGTAGGCCGTAAGCTGTTTGCGTGCCACCGGGCATCAAGCTAGCACCATTCAGCGCGCCTTCTTCGCCGCCGCTGATGCCCATGCCGACAAATCCCAGTCCCATCGATTCTAAATCTTTGGTGCGGCGTTCGGTGTCGTCGTAGAGCGAGTTGCCACCGTCAATAATCATGTCGCCCGGTGACAGCATGGGTTTGAGCTGGTCGATGACGGCATCTACGGGTTTCCCAGCTTGCACCATGACTAAGATTCGGCGCGGGGTTTCTAGGGCATCGACGAATTCTGTCAGAGTCTTGGCGGCTACAATGTTCTTGCCGGGGGCGCGTAGGGCCATGAAGTCGTCGGTTTTAGCTGCTGTGCGGTTGTACACAGCCACGGAGAAGCCTCTGCTTTCGACGTTGAGGGCGAGGTTCTCGCCCATCACTGCTAGACCGATTAAACCAAAATTTTGCTTTGTCATGCTAATAACCCGCTGGTTGTTCCCGCTTGAGGATTGATTTGCGAGAGAGGAAAGCGAGGCGGGGTGTAGCGCTTTCCGGTGGACTAAAAGTATTGGACAATAGACCTAGGAGGTTTAGGTTTATTTTTATATTCTCAGAATTGCTGTTTGGTAAATCAGTAGGGTTTTTTTAAGATTTAAGGGATATTAATGACGCGGGCAGGTGATGATAAGGCAGGTATTATGTCGATCGCGGTAACGGTAGATACAAACAAGCGGACATTTTGAGGAAAATTTAGGAGACTGTTGTAACTATGGAAGATTTGCAGTATCTCGCGGCCTGGGTGAAGGAGCAACACGCTCGCGAGTATATTTTGACTTGGCTGCTGAGTCAACAGGGGCTGTGGTGGTCTGATGGGGATATTTATCAGGCCGTTTTGCAAAAGTCGGGAAAGCTTTTGAAAGCTTATGTCCAAAAAAGGCAAGCGGGAGAGTTATTTGAGGGAATTTCTGAGAAGTTGGTGGGAGATGATAATTGGGATGATTTGGTGCTGAGTTTAGGGCGAATTGTTGCTGTTTATCAAGAGGAATTGCTGAAGCTGCAAGAGCGCGATCGCCGGGGGGATGGGCTAAAAAAAAATTTGATTAGCCAACCGTTGACTGGAGATCCTTTGCCGCTTTTGGAGGTGCAGCAAGCTTTGCCCGATCCTTATGCGGATACTCTAACGGGGAGATAATTGCTCATCATTTTTGTGGATGGAGGCTCATCTCAGAAACCGGGTTTCTTCCCTTATTTCTCGTACTCAACCAAAAATTGTCGCAGAAATCCGGTTTTTCGCCACGCAGTGAATCCCAGAAACCGGGTTTCTTCCTATATCTCTCGTACTCAACCAAAAATTGTCGCAGAAACCCGGTTTCTCGCCACGCAGTGAATCCCAGAAACCGGGTTTCTTCCTATATCTCTCGTACTCAACCAAAAATTGTCGCAGAAACCCGGTTTCTTGCCAACCAACTAAAGAAAATGGAGCGAGATTCAAGGATTGAGAATAGGTGTAATATCTAGAAGAAATCCGGGAAGTACATCTTCACCCGAAAGTGTAGGCGGTTGGTCAAAAGAGAAATTAATCACTTCTGCTACCTCTTCAGACAACCGATAGATTTCTACTAAAGGCGTTTGCGGGTCAATTAGCCAACCTAAGCGACAGCCGTTAGTTCGATAATACCGCATTTTAGCCCGCAATGTTTCTAGGGAATCAGTTTGGGAACGCAATTCTATTACAAAGTCCGGGCACAGGGGAGGAAATTTGCGCTTATCTTCTGCGGATAATGCTTCCCAACGTTCTAGGAGTACCCAAGCAGCATCAGGGGAACGCTTCGCACCGTTGGGTAATTGAAAGACAGTGGAAGAGTCAAAGACTTTTCCCAATCGAGTCTGACGATTCCACAAATTTAGGTCTGTAGTCAAATCCGAATTTCTGATGCCGCTTTCGCCGCCTGTTGGAGGCATAATAATTAGTTCTCCTTCGGGGGTTTGTTCTAATCGCCACTCTTCATTAGCGATGGACAATTGATAAAATTGTTCGTCGGTTAAAGCGACGGATGCAGGTAGGTTGAGGGTTATAGTTTCCATCGTTGATATTATCGCCAACTAGGTTGGTTTTATTATAACTCGCACTTTCTGACAATTTTCTCAAAAATATCGCACGCTCAGAAACCGGGTTTCTTCCGATATTTCTCGTGCGAGGCGGAAAATTGTGGCAGAAACCCGGTTTCTCGCCACGCAGCTAATCCCCGGAACCGGGTTTCTTCCGATATTTATCGTACTCCACTGAAAATTGTCGCAGAAACTCGGTTTATCGCCACCTAACGAGAGAAATTAGATCGCAAATCCGCGATAATTGATCGCAATCACCAGCGCCAAATTCCCCATGCTAACCCACAAGTCCGCCGGGGGTTGAAAACCCCCGTCTCATAGCAAAAGTCCTCTCAAAGAGGACTGAAAGACACATTTTTGAACAAGCATTGCAATATCTCCCCAGTCGGTTGAAACTGAGATGTTGCACCATTCTCAATAAGCTTTTTATGAACAGGCTTTTCGGCCTGTTCCACAACAAAATTCACTCTTTGTGGAACGGGCATCTTGCCTGTTCTTGAGAATGGTGCAAGATGTGAGTTGAAACCGACTTTCGCTATGAGACAGGGGTTTTAACCCCTGGCGGACTGTTGGTTTAACTCTAAATATAGCTGCTAGCTTGACGGGTGAACATTGAATAGTAAATTTCGCCCAATTCGATCAATTCGTCGTGAGTTCCTATTTCTGCTATTTTACCGTTTTCCATCACGGCGATACGATCGGCAATTTTTGCTAATCCCAATCTGTGACTGATTACTATTGTTGTTTTCCCGGCGGCTATTTGGCGGAAGATGCTGTAAATTTCGTGTTCTGTCTTGGGGTCTAGGGCGGCGGTTGGTTCGTCAAAAATTAGCACTTCGGCTGTAGAAAGCCGCATTAAGGCGCGGGCGATCGCAATTCTTTGCCACTGTCCCCCCGATAAGTCTATGCCGTCTTCTAATTGTTTCCCCAACGGTGTCTCTAAACCTGCGGAAAGACTATTGACTTTTTCGCGAATTCCTGCTTCGGAAATAGCTTCGTTAATTGCGCTGTCATCTGACAGTGAAAGCAAGTCGCCGAAACCGACGTTTTCGCGAACTGTGGAGGGGAAACGGGCGTAATCTTGCATGACGACGGCGATGCGCGATCGCACGTATGCTAGAGAGTACGATCGCAAATCTTTGCCGTTCCAGGCGATCGTACCACTTGTCGGGTCGTACAGGCGGCCGAGGAGTTTGCCAAGAGTGGTTTTACCCGCGCCATTTTCACCAACAAGCACTAGCATTTCACCCGGATTAATCGTTAAATTGATATCTTCAACCGTGCTTTTATTGCTACCGGGATAGCAGAAAGATAGATGCTTAATCTCGATGCCAATTTTATCTTTTGTGGGACGGGCATCTTGCCCGTGACTTGGTAATGGAGTTGTGGGACGGGCATCTTGCCCGTGACTTGGTAATGGAGTTGTGGGACGGGCATCTTGCCCGTGACTTGGTAATTGACTTGTGGGACGGGCATCTTGCCCGTGACTTGGTAATTGACTTGTGGGACGGGCATCTTGCCCGTGACTTGGTAATGGAGTTGTGGGACGGGCATCTTGCCCGTGACTTGGTAAACTAGGCAGGCGAGATGCCACATCCCCAAGCGGAGACTGCAATTCTGGCTTGAGTTCCAAAAGTTGAAAAATCGGACTAACGCTGAGTGAGATATCGTACAAATTAGTAGAAGTGCTAATCAGCATCTGCAAACTTTGCTTTACTTGGACAATCAAACCAGAATAGAGTGCTAAATCGCCCAAAGTATAGCGGCCACCCAAAGCTCCCATTACTACATAAATAAATGGCAAAGCTACTCCGATTCTACTAAACATCGACCAGAAAAGTACAACAAAAGCTCCTTTTTTTCGGATTTGCTGCATCTCGCTAAAAAATTGCAAAAACTGACCCTGCCAGCGTTGTAGCCAAAGTTCTTGCAACCCAAACAAACGCAATTCTTTAGCATATTCTTCGCCCGTCAAGACTCTAGCGGATAAGTTCATTTCGCGGCTGATTTTAGCTTGCTTTCTTTGAACTCTCCAGATGATTCTGCTATATTTTCTTTGGGTATAAATTGAGGGAAATGAGGAGATTAACATCAGCAATGGCACCCACCAAGCTATTGCAGCAGCAAGGCCTATCGATGGGATAAATATAAAAATTCCCGTGATAGTCATGCTGATGGTAAAGGCTAGTTGCTGTATTTTGGATACTCCGGTTTTGGCTAGTTCTACAATATTTAATAGTTCGGGGTTTTCAAAGAGGGCAATATCGTCGAAATTGGCCACTTTTTCGAGGACTTTTCCTTCGACAAAGCCTTGAACGCGATCGCGCAGAGATGTCGCGACAAAAGAGTTCATTGTGTCTAGGGCATCACCGACTAACTTGAGACTTAAGACTCCGCCAATACTCCACAGCAATATTGGCCGGGAAAGCATCAAAGCAAGGGGCTGTGCTGTTTGGGTTTGCGACAGCAACCGAGATACTTCATCAATGATTAATTTATCTAAAAATAGCACTGCCGATGGGGCAGCACCGCTGATAATGTTGAGTATTATTAAATGGCGGAGTTCAATTGGTGCGGCTTTGATTATCAGACCCAAGCTGCGCCACAGAGCTTGGAATGTGGTAATTTGGATCGGTTGCATAGTTTGTGGGTAGGTGTCGGGTGTACTCATCCCCGGATGATATATTATAACAAGCGATAAATTTTCGCCTGACGCACCTACAGATTACTTGAGTTAGTTTACTCTGCTAATCCAACTATTTTGTTGAGCAATTAAAAAATTATTCATCTCTCAATTATTCGGACATTTTTTGATTTTCATTTGTTTGTTCTAAATTAGACATTTCACTTGGTAAAGCAGCAATATTTAGTTGTGATATTTCTTCTGACATTTCTTTAATTGCTTCTATTACAGCGTCCTTGTCTGTAATTTCACGACTTTGATGACGTTTCTTCCTGCCACAAATAGCAACTTTCACAGTAAGCTTATAGCGATTAGAACAATAATTTGTATCTTCATCCTCATTGATTATGTCTTCATCCTCATTGATTATGTCTTCATCCTCATTGATACTATAACCATTGTAAAAAATCGAGTTCTTGTTAAACCCATGAACACTATTATTCTCAGAATTATCGTCATTTAAATTATCCTCTAAATCTATAGAATCCCAAGGATCATTAGTATTGTCAGCTAAATCATTGTCAGCTAAATAATCTTCTAAAGCTACACAATTCAAATGAATTCGATTGGTATTATCATCTAAATCATCGTTATCTAAATCATCGTTATCTAAATCATCGTTATCTAAATCATCGTTATCTAAATCATTGTCATCTAAATCATCGTTACCTAAATCATCGTCATCTAAATCATTGTCATCTAAATCATTGTCATCTAAATCATTGTCATCTAAATCATTGTTATCATCATCTTGTTCATCATCCCTATCAACTGTCTCTGTAGGTGCAGGATTGGGTAGAAGTGTTAATCGTGGCAGTGTTAATTTCTGATGCTCAACTATATTTATAAATGCAGAACTACAAATCTCTCCAAAATTGCCAGTTATTGTAACTTGACCGATACTTTTTCCAGCAATAAATTTACCATCTGAATTTATCTTGCCACTTGTTGCACGCCAGATGATATTTCCAGGCATCATCAGATTCCCTTGCTGATCAAATCCTTTCGCACTAAAAGTTAAATTCTGATTAAGCTTAAGTTGTACTTCTTTAGGATAAATTTCTAATCGTCTCAATACAGGAACTACAACAACTTCAACAGAAGCACTAATTTTAGCTGCATTAATAAATAGTTGACCCGCCAAGTCGAGAATCCGAGCGACAATATTAAAGATGTTTTTGTGTAACCAGGCATCTATATCAAAACCAAGAATATCGGTTGCTTCATTTGTCGAATCTGTTTCTATATTTTCGGCTTTTTCTGTTTGTTCACCAGTCGTAAAATTAGTTTTTACAAGCTCGACAGCCGATTTGAGTATGAAATTATTTTGGGTAAAATTAACAAATGAAAATACACGATATAAAAGCCTCATGTATATTCCCAAGATTAAGAGTTTAGCCCTTACCCCAGATTCCGATATTTCAGTAACATTAGCTGTTACCTTAAATGTACCTTTCGCATTACTAGCGGCAGTAAAATTACCGCTTTGGTCAATTTTTCCACCTGTTGTTTCCCAAGATATTTTTCCAGTATCTATTCGATTGCCATATTGGTCTATGCCTATTGCTGTAAATTTTTGGCATTCATCAGGCTGAAGTTTTACTATTTTTTGAGGAGAAATTTCTAATCGTCTTAAAACTGGGAGTAACGTAACTTTAACTGATTGACTAATTCCTTTAACTGTCGCAGTAACCGTAACTTCTCGCTTTTTATAACCTCCTATAAAAGTTCCATTGCCGTTAATTCTTCCCCCTTCGGTACATTTCCAATGTACTTGATTAATCTGTATTGGTTCATCTTCTCGATCGAATCCGATCGCATCAAAAGTGAAATTCTCTTCAGGTTTAAGTGCTACTTCATTCGGAAAAATCGATAAATATCTCAATATAGAAACTACTTGAATATCAGCAAAAGCACTGATATTGTATTCAGTTGCTGTTGCAGTTACTCTAAACTTACCTTTAGCATTGCTTCCAGCTACAAAATTGCCATTTTGGTCAATTTTTCCACCTTCGCTACTTGTTGACCAACTAATTTCTCCAGTTTGTATGTTGTTACCATACTGATCTAAGCCTTTAACTTCAAACTGAAAGCTCTGGTTAAACTCTAATTGAGGTATTGAGGATGTAATAATTAGTTCTGCTAGCCTCGGAGGTTCAATAATCGTAATTGGGATAACTCGACGAATTGAACTGACTGAAGCGATAACTTCAAAGTTTCCTTGCTTATTGACAGCTATAAAATAGCCAGTTTGGTCAATTATTCCACCTCCGCCACTTGTTGACCAAGTAATTTTCCCAGTTTGTATGCTGTCACCATACTGATCTACTCCTTTAACTTGAAACTGAAAACTCTGCCCAAACTCTAATTCAGATGTTGACGATATAATAATTAGTTCTGTTAGCTTCGGAGGTTCAATAATCGTAATTGGGATAATTCGACGAATTGAACTAACTGAAGCGATAATTTCAAATTTACCTCGATCGCTTCCAGCTACAAAATTGCCATTTTGATCGATCGTTCCACCTCCGCTTACTTCCCACAATACAGTTTCC
The DNA here is from genome assembly GCF_036705405.1 of Microcoleus sp. B13-B6. Lineage (NCBI taxonomy): Bacteria > Bacillati > Cyanobacteriota > Cyanophyceae > Oscillatoriales > Microcoleaceae > Microcoleus > Microcoleus sp. B13-B6. The sequence goes on along the minus strand of NZ_JAUBUJ010000085.1, from coordinate 19,239 downwards.
GGCATGGGATTTCTGCGTTGATCTAAAACTTGTGCTGTAAATTGTTGCGTTTTACCAAACTCTAAAGTAATCCTAGAAGGAGTAACAGAAATCTCAGTGATTCTAGGGGGCTGAATAATAGTAATTGTGACAGAAGTCTCAAAAATTCCTATCTTTGCTTTAACTTCAAATCTTCCTTCCCGTTCACCTGCTGTAAATAAACCTTGTTTGATTTTACCGCCAGTAGTTTCCCATTCAACATCTTTATCGTTAAGGTTGATATCTCTATTATTCTGGTCTAAACCTTGGACAGTAAAATATTGAACTTGACCACAAGTGAGTGCTTGGGAAATTTCATGAATAACAATCTTGCTTAATTTTGGATAAGAACATCCCTTAATAGCATGAAGTGGTTTTCCTGTTTGTGGTTCCAATAATGTTACCCAATCTTTCCCTGCAACAGCAAGAGTTTTTCCATTAGGACTAACTGCTACAGAGCTAATAAAATCAGGCTGCTCTGGTAAAGTGTAGATGACTTTATTATAATTATATCTTAAATCAAAGATTTTAATTTCTCTGGAAACACCTACTACAAGTATATTTTGATTGATATTACAACCTAGAGAATTAATTGATTGATTATTTGGGTAAGTCTTGGTGCATTCTAAATTTTGAAGAGGTAGTACAGAAACACCTCCATTATCTGCTGCGGCAACAATAATTCTACCTAATACCCAAGCCCCTACAGCTATAGGCCCTCCTAATGAAAACCCTGCGACAGTAGCTGCTACATCTACTAAACCTTTACCCAAAGCTGAACCTGATTGATTTGAAGATTGTTCTCCAGATTTTGATTGCCAAAATTTTACAACACCATCACGACTGCCACTAATTAAGGTTGTGTTGTCTGAAGTAATAATTAAAGATTGAATCCAAGCTGAATGTCCTTCAATACTGCGTATGAGTTTACCGCTATCCAAATTCCATAAGGTAATTTTATTATTAGTGCTTCCACAAGCGATAACTTTTCCATCATGGCTAATACATAAGCTCAAAACAGAAGATAGTTCCTTTGGATCTTGTAGAGTTTCATTTAATTTCCCAGTATTTAAGTCCCATATTTTGATGGTTTTGTTGGTGCTACCACTAACAATGGTTTTTCCATCGGGAGCGATCGCAACAGCAGTAACCCAACTAGAATGCCAACTTAGATCGATTAATGTATGAATAAGCTGCCCTGTTTTTAAATTCCATACCTTAATATTTTTATCTGCACTTCCGCTAACCAAGGTATTGCCATCAGGACTAATAGCCACAGACAAAACCCAGTGCAAATCTCCTTCAATACTACGAATTATTCCCCCAGTTTGCAAATCCCATACCCAAATCTTTTTCCAACTCCCTCCTACTAAAATAGTATTATCTGGACTTATTGCTAGACAAGTAATAATATCTGTTGGGCAAGTTGTTAAGCTTTCAGGTGTATTTTCCCTCAAGCAACAACTATCACCACGAAAAACTCTGTAGGCAAATTGTTTAACTCTGTCTGATTGATCTTTGATAGACTGTTCAATCAATAGTTCTAAACCTTGTTGACCATAATTGAGAGTTTCTGATAAAGCAGCAAGTCTTTCTTGCTCACTTTCACTAGATAACTGCTTCTTAACTTCTTCAATTCTTGTAGACATTCTATTTCTCTCCCAATCATTCACTTTCTGATTTTTTGGCAGCGACAAGCAACAAATTAGCTAGGTGATAGGGTTCTAGCATAAATGTGGTAATAATAAAATTTCATGTATATTATAACAGATTATGAGTTAATCATAGTAGATGATGATAACATAATTTCTCTTTCTCCTCAATTTTCCCAGGTTGGTTGAAAATTTATGAGTGCATTCATAGCTCGTTCCAAACTGGGGGAATTAGTCTGTGCTGACGCAACCTGCCAACTTTGATTGACAAACTCGATCAGTTGACCGTTGTAGTCTTTACCAATTTTAGCCGTACTATTAGGAGCGGGGACGATCGCCTCCCGCAGATTTCGCTTCTTTGACTTTTTAGCCAAATTGATTAAAAGCTGCTTGGGGTCAGGAATTCGATCCGCGTCGCCAGGAGGAATCAAGTCTACTGAAATACCCAGAAATTCGGCAAATGCCGATCGATGTGCAAGTAACCACGCTTCCACTTCTTTAACAGCAATCCGAAACAGCAGATTAGGATGTTTTGGTTGAGTTAACCACTCCGAAATAATTACTAGCGGGCATTCTGCATTATCCAAATCAGTTAATACTAAGTATGGCATTCCCTTGGCCGCATAATTTAATCCAGAAATAATCTTTTTAATTTTGCCATATCCTCTCTGATTCAAGCACTGTCCCACTGAAAAGGGACGTTGAGACTGTTTGAGCATTTGTTTAAGAACTGCTTCACTCAGTACATCCTCAAACACTAGATTGATGGGAATATCTGTCATTTGAATAAACTGAGTTGTTCGATCGCGGGCGGTGCTGTCAGAGGAAGTGCAGCATCAGCTATGCTTAAACCTCCTTCTAATAGCATTTTGATTTGTTCATTACTTGAAGCAAGTTTTACCTGAGTTCCTTCAGGAGTCGGTGTCATAAGCAGCACCTCTTCGCCGCCAATGCCTTTGTCTGAGAGCAAATCAGCACTATGGGTACTAAGAATAACCTGTCGCTTTCTCGGACGCTGAAGGCGATAAATCAGAGAGGGTAGATTGCTAACAATCGCCGAATTTAAGGAAAGTTCTGGTTCTTCTAATAACAATAATGAATCGGATTCTAACAGTGACCAGAGTAAACCAATTAACCGTAACGTTCCGTCAGAAAATTGGTCTTCCCGTTGTTTTCCTGCTCCGGGCCGCCAATGTTCGTAAACCGCTTCCAAATGCGGAACCCCCATCACATCTTTGGTATCTGTGAGGTTTTTCAATTGTGGGACAGCCAGCTTTAAAGCATCTTCAATTTTTTTTAATCGCGATTTTCTGGTTTTTTCGGGAGTTTTAGCAACTCGCTCTAAAAAAGTTCTCCCAAAAGGATCTTCGGAAAGTCCAGGGGTAGCAAAAGCTTCGGGATGGCGGACTAACTGAGGAATTAAATGTAAATATAAAATCGCTTCTAAAAATTTAGGAATTTCTCTAAATTCTGCATTGGCATTAATTTGCTCTAAATAAGTCTGGGTGAGACGTAGCTCATCGTTGTCATCTTCTTGAGTAGGGCGATTGACAATTTGCTCCTCGCCTTTCCAAACTCGTTCGTAGGCAACAATCGGCTCATTTTTCCCCCCTTTTCTCTGTTTAATTCCCAGCCCATACCTCCATAATGGCTGTTGGGCATTAGATTCGGAAAGGTGAATTTCTATTTCTACATCTGGATAACGGCGCGCATAAAGACTGCGAATTTTTGAGACGCCACCTCGATCGCTCACGGCTTTCTGCAATCCGCCTCCTGCTTTAGCCAGATCCCGCAAAAAGCGCAATGAATCGAGAAAGTTTGACTTACCACAAGCATTAGGGCCTACCACAAAAACGCGATCGCGCAAATCAACATTCACTGACTGAAAATTGCGCCAATTTTTCAGAGCTATATGGGAGATAATCATTAAACCTCTTTAGTGATAGGTAGATGAATAATTTGGTCTTGATATTCATTGATAAAAGAACATTCAGCAATCAAAATTAATTCATCGATGTTTTGCCCTATACTTAAATTCGCATTTAAAATAAATATCCCAGGGATATGACGATTGGCTTGCAAATGATCGTTTAAGTGAACGGGCATGGATTTGCGGTTATTCGTGACTAGGATAAAGTCATATTTTTCACACCATTCTAAAATTTCCGGGTCTTTAGTTCCTTTTGCTGGTATGGAAGGTTCGCCAATGACCCGAATAATTAATCCTACTTGTTTGCTCCGAATTTGATTAGGATAAATCGGGTCAATATTTTCATCCATGAGATACTTGAGTGCCATTTTTTTTATTTCTTTCTTCCTTGATTTTTTGGAGCCTGACCGAAGCTGGATGAGGGTTTAATTCTTGAGCTTTTCGCTGTTCGTGCGACCATTCGAGCCAGTCTGCGATGTATTTATCTAAGGCAGCTTTATTGTTCAAATAATACAAAATTGTCGCATAAACTTGATCGAGGGTCAAAGTGTAAAAGTGTTTTAAAATTTCCTCTGGTGAACGTTGCTGATAAATATATTCATAGAGGATGCTTTCTATTCCTACTCTTGTGCCTTTTACTCGAATGTCATCATCGGCTAAAAACTCAAAATATTCTTCTATTAGCATGGTTTATTTATCCATCTGTTGATTCTTGTTGAGCGGGAGCGTCTCGCTTGCAAGGTACAAGCTCCCACTCTTATGATAACTGATTAACTGGACATGATAGAACATCCACAGGGCAATTTTCTCGACCTTCCCAGACTCTATGTTTCCTGCTGTCATCGCCGCCATCTCAAAACTCAACCCCACAGACAGGCAATATTCCATCCTTATCCCTACATTATCCAAATGTCAAACGCCGCACCGTACCATCATCTGTAGATCGCTGTTCGCCAACGCCAACAACTTCCACAATAACTTCGCGTTCTGATATCAAAAATTGACCCTCCCGCGCGGCAATTTCAACGATGATTTTGTCCCCTTCCAAATACACGTTGTAATTAGTCGTAGCCCAGACACCTTTTTCGTGTTCAAAACTGTGTCCGTCGTCCTCATAAAGCGTCCATTCACCGCTTCCGGGCCAAATTCGCATTTTTAATGACTCAAGCGGTTCTTCGCTGACAAATTGCCTCACAGGTGCGATCGCAATTATGCCCCCGCCCCGCACGTAAAGCGGCATTCTCTCCAAAGGTGCATAAGCTAAAATGTGCGTCGGGCCCTGATAGCATTCGCCCGTCCACCAATCGTACCAAGTACCCTCCGGCAAATACACGGCGCGATGCTCAACTCCCGGGCGGTAAACAGGTGCAGCCATCAGCGACGGGCCGAGCAATACTTGATCGTAAAGGTGATAAGTTGCCCGATCGCGCGGAAAGTGATAAAGTAGCGGTCGCAAAATCGGCGTTCCCGTCGTCGCAGCTTCCCAAAACAACGTGTAAATATAAGGCAACAACTGATAGCGCAAATTGATGTATTCGCGGCAAATCTTCTCAGTGCGATCGCCAAAAACCCACGGTTCGTGCTGCGCCGTACTCATCGCCGAATGACCGCGCATCAAGGGATACAGCATCCCCACCTGCATCCACCGCGCGAACAGTTCAGCGGTTGCATTCCCCGCAAAACCGCCGATGTCGCAACCGACAAACGCCACGCCGGAAAGCCCCATATTGCAAAGCATTGGTAGGGACATTTCTAAGTGTTCCCACTGCGATTGATTGTCGCCCATCCACACCGAGGAGTAACGCTGAACGCCCGCAAAACCCGATCGCGTCAGCACAAAAGATCGATCGCCCGATCGCACTTTTTGCAACCCCTCAGCACAAGCTTTCGCCATCATCAATCCATACAAATTGTGCGTTTCCGCGTGGGTAGCGCGATCGGATTCCGGGCCTTGCGGTGCATCCAGGGGAAAGCTGATGTGTTCGCCGCCGTCACCAAAAGGCCGTTCTGCGATCGCAGGTTCGTTCATGTCGTTCCAAATCCCCGCAATCCCAACATCTGTCAGCGTTTTGTGCAATTCGCCCCACCACTGCCGCACCTCCGGCCGCAGGAAGTCGGGAAACACCGCTTTGTCCGGCCAAACGTAACCGTGGAATAGCTTTCCCTCTGCGGTGCGGACGAAATAGTCATTCTCCACACCGCGATCGAATATTTCATAATCTGCTTCCGGTTCGTACTTGACACCGGGATCGACAATCGTGACAACCTTAAAACCCGCTGCTTTCAAGTCTGCGATCAGTTTCGCGGGATCGGGGAAACGCTTCGGGCTCCAGGTAAAAACGCGGTAGCCGCGCATATAGTCGATGTCGAGGTGGATGACATCGCAGGGAATCGCCCGATCGCGAAATTCCTTCGCCAACTCGCGCACAATGTCCTCGGATTCGTAGCTCCAGCGGCATTGGTGGTATCCCAGCGCCCATTTTGGCGGAAGCGGCATCCGGCCGGTTAACTGGGTGTAGGTGGCGATAATTTGGGCGGGTTCCGGGCCGTAAATGATGTAGTAGTCGAGTTCCGGGCCTCTGGTTTCCATCCGCAAAACCCCCGGTTGTTCCGCGCCGATATCGAATTGACTCCAAAATGTCGTGTTGAAGAAAATGCCGTAAGCGCGATCGGGATTCAGGGCGATGTAAAATGCGATCGCCTGGTACATTTCATCGGTGAGGGAATTGTAGTCAAGGGAGTCGGTTGTCCAGTTTGTCTTGACTTCGGAGAGTTTGTCGAGAAACCCGGTACGTTCGCCGAAACCGTAGAAGTGTTCGTCTGCTTCGATGCGTTTCCAGCCTGCGGTTGCGCCTGCGCGCCATCCCATACTAGGATCGCAGTCGCTAGCAAAGGGTTTTCCCGATTTGTCAAAGCATTCGATGGAAGTGCGATCGCGCTTGACTGAAATCGTTATTTGTGATGTTTCAATTTCTATTTTTTCGTCTGTTTCTCGCACTTCAAATGGTATAATTTCCCACTCTTCGTCAGGGACAGTTATTGAGTACGATCGGCTTTCAACCCCCCCTTGCCCCCCCTTACTAAGGGGGGGTTGGTCTATAATTTCTTCCTCCCCCTTGTAGGGGCGGTGCCCCCGTGCCCGCCCTAGTTGGGGGGGGTTTGGGGACATTCGCACTCTGATTAAATTCGGTGCGAGGATGCTGATATTTAGGGAGGAATTGGTACAGTTGAAGTGAATTGTGCGTGAAGCGCAGCTATCCCGTAGGGAATCGGTTTTATCGATCGATTGTACAGAGCCAATAATTGACCAAGGCTGTTCGGTTGTTTGGAGTTTTCCGAAGTATTGCGGCATACACTCTGACTCGAAATATTATCGATTTTGCTATGAGCAGTTAAGGGTTGTCATCTGGCAAAAGGCTGAACTATAGCCAAACTGAGTATTCCCCACCCGTAGCCAGGGTATAATGGGCGACAAGGAGCCGACATTAAGTTGGATGAGGTACTCTGAAGATGGCTAAAGACATTTACCACAATACGGTGAGAACGGCTCTAGAAAATGATGGTTGGACGATTACTAACGATCCCTTAACCTTGAAGATAGGAGGACGCTCGGCTTATATAGATTTGGGTGCACAGAAGTTATTGGCAGCAGAGAAAGAAGGTCAGCGGATTGCAGTGGAGGTGAAAAGCTTTATCGGCCCATCACCCGTACATGATTTGGAGCAGGCGCTAGGTCAATACATCATGTATTCACAAGTTTTGGAGCGGCAGAATTCGGCGCGTTTGTTGTACTTAGCCATTCCAGAAAGCGTGTTTTTAGATTTTTTTTCAGAGGAGCTGCCACAATTAATGGTTGAAATCAATCACTTAAACTTGCTAATTTTTGATGCGAACACAGCGGAGGTTAGAAGATGGATAACTTAGAGTTTTATCGGCAAACGATCGAGACCATTTTAAGAAAGTATGCAGAAATTCCCTATTCTTTTGGAGAAATCGATCAGCACTTAATTGTCGATCGCGATCGCAATCACTTTATGCTGTTTGATGTGGGTTGGCAGCAAAAACGGCGAGTGCATGGATGTATAACTCACGTCCAAATTATTGATGACAAAATTTGGATTCAACGCGATGGCATTGAGGATGGGATTACAAATGAGCTAGTCGAAGCCGGGATTGGGAAAGATCAGATTGTCTTGGGGTTTCAACCGCCCAACGCCCGCCCTCATACCGGATATGCGGTGGCATGATGTTGCCGGCGATAGAGTTAAAAACCTGTACTTCACCGAAGAAACAATCAGCGTCGCTCTCATGGATGGCCGAACAATTACTGTACTTTACTAAATCTACTTAAGCTGTTACGCATTTAAAATAGTATTGTAGGGTGCCACGGGCCGCAGCGTTTTTCTTGCCTAATAAGTGAGCGAGCTGACGCACCTTACAGGCTACTTCCTTCGCCTCTTCGGGGTTCATTATATCCGGCAAAAAACAAAGTGGAGCTTTCGCTGCACAATTACGAAATCTCCACTTTCATCACTATTCTAGTGGCTGCAAAAACCCTCTTGCCCTCACTCGATTTTACTTGTACAAAACAGCCTCTTTCAAAGTCCCGATTTTACCTAGCGCTTCATCGAGATCCTCTTGGGAGGCGCCGTGGGCAACTATTGCATCTGTCAAATGCTTCACAATTGCATCAAAGTGTTCAGGCTGTAGATTCAAACCTGCGTGTGCTTTCTCCATTGAACGGCCTGAGTATTGCTTGGGGCCGCCGAGGGCATAAGAGATAAAAGCAGTTTGATGGCGGCGCTGCTTTTCCATATCTGTATGATCGAAGAAATGGCTCACTATCTCGTCAGCCAAAACATCGCGGTAAAAATCATCCACCATCTCTTTAATGGCTGGCTCTCCACCCATTTTTTCGTACAATGTTGTTGCCATATCGTTTCAGCGAGTTATTTTTTTCCCTTACTCTTTAATTATAGCTGGCAGCTTGGCTTTTTTCCACTATGAAATGTTAATTTAATCTGAAATAATTACTTAGTAACTGTTGCGACTGCTGGTATTTTTTAGACCACATTCTCTAATTGTAAACTTTATTAACGTTCGATCGCCAGTTAGATAGGGAGCATCTCATATTTGTAAAAATACTTCTTCTGGCTCCTTCCTTCTTCTGGCTCCTTCCTTCTTCTGGCTCCTTCCTTCTTCCTCTTTCCTTCTGCCTCCTGCCTCCTGCCTCCTGCCTCAAAACTCCAATTTCTAGCGGAGGGCTGCAAAGGTGAGATGCTCCCGTTAGATATTGTCGATCGCCCTCCCAGCATTTTGACCTAATGCACGGATTGCTTTTTTTAGCAAGATGTTTCCTATACACCACCAACACGCATCTGTTTTCCAGCTAGCAAACTCAAGAAATCGGTGATAAAACAGAGGCCGGATGCGATCGCCCAAATTAGGCTCGCCCCTGCAATTGGACAAGTTAAAATAAATGGGCGATCGGCTGCCCAGCGGCATCATGTATAAGCGAATTGCAAATATAATCGAATCACAACGACGATCGCCTGTATACTGATATTCTGCCGTTGCTAGTCGGTTTTGATACTTCCGGGCGATCGCCCGCAGTTAAGAAAAACCTTTAACTTAAGTACGCGGACACAAATAAACATTATTATGTCATTGCGCGGAACGAAGCAATCCCAAGTCTGAGCGATTGCTGCATTTCTATCTGCTGTTTCCTTAAACTTTGATGATTTTTGAGTGCCTTGAAATACTATAGCCAACATCCGAACGCTTTCTCGATCGACTACCTCAACGACTTGCGAGGAGCAATTCTAGCCTCCCCTTATCTAGCAATCAACAACCTCAATCGCGATTTCATTGGCACAAAAGGGTTTTCCGTGGTGTTTCAACGTGCGGAAATCGCCGAAGTAGAACGGCGGTTCCCTTTGTTCAAACCCTATCTAGACCAAGCATTACAGCCTGAATGCAATGCTTTTTACCTCAACCCTTTGTTGCTGGGTGAAGGTTCCCGCGTCGATCCGCATATCGATCGATCTTTGCGATCGTACTGCAAAACAGTTGAACCTCCCGCAGCCGTCAGCGTTTTGTACGTACAAGTACCGCCGAACTTGCAAGGGGGAGAATTGATACTGCGGCGTAACAAACAGCAAGTCGGGCAGATTAAGCCGCAAGCCAACTCGCTGGTGTATTTTCAAGGAGATTTGACTCACTCTGTCAACGCTGTTAAAAGTACCGGAACTCGTTTGAGTTTGGTTTGCGAACAGTACAGTTTGAGCGAAACAGAACTGCAAGATATTCCAGGATTTACAGTGGAATCTAGGGCCGTGAAAGCAAAAATTAAGTAATGTTTATTATGTCAAAATAATAGCATTCTTGACAATTCCCAGGTCTTCCCAAAAAGGAATTACTGTCAAACTATCTACAAAACAAACTTAAATACCCAGATATATCTTGGGCGCTTGTTTATACCAGTAAAAAAAGAATGCCACTGTAGGGCGGTGAATCAAACCCTTAGTTCATTAGTCGTTGCCAATTCTTTAATCTCAGGCCTTACGCAACAGTCACAAGACTTTTAGGTATGTGGTTGCGCTCGACTCGCTCTTAGGATATCAAATAGTGCTGAAGCGCAACAAGATACCTTTGTTTAATGTGCCAGTTGTGTAAGTCCCAATACGCTTGGGTTAACACTGTTAATTCCCCGGAGATCCCCCTCGCATACCCCCTACTCCCCCTGATTGTTGGGGAGTAGGGGTTGACTTTGAGCAACTTCTTGTCCCCCCCTTTGTAGGGGCGGTGCGACCCCTACTCCCCGTGCCCGCCCTCTTGGTTAGGGGGGATCGATCTTAACTGAACCGTATTGGTGTAAGTCATGTTTTTTAAGGATTGCATATTTCTGCGATCGCTTTTTCTTCGGGATGATTAGCAATATAATTGCTCAGCCATTGGCAACTCAGTTTCATTAAACTATCTACATCAAGTTCCAAATTCCAGATCCTTAAAGTAGAATCATCGCTGGCAGAAACAAGAGTTTTGCCGTCGGGACTGATGTTAACGTCATTAACTTGATCGCTATGTCCCTCAAAAGTTTGTAGGGGCACCGCCTCCAATCCAGTTTTGCTGTCTGCTACATTCCACAGTTTAATTGTGCGATCGAAACTTGCAGATGCTAAAATTTTGCCGTCGGGACTGAAACTAATGCTTTTTACCCAGCTTCCGTGTCCTCGGATAGTTTTGATTTCGGTGTCTGTTTCTGCATTCCACAATTTAATGGTGCTGTCATCGCAGGCGGATGCTAAGATTTTGCCGTCGGGACTGAAACGCAGGCTGGTAATTCGGCTGTTATGGGCTTTCACAATCTTTCTTGGCGTAGATTCTAAATTATTTAAATCCCAGAAAAATATTGTGCGATCGTTCCCTGCGGATGCTAAAGTTTTGCCATCGGGACTGAAGGTGACGCTTCTAACTCTTTCGAGATGTCCTTTGAAGGTTTTGATTTTTGCACCGCTTTCTAGATGCCACAATTTAACAGTTTTATCGGTTCCTGCTGATGCTAAGATTTTACCGTCGGGACTGAAAACAACGCTGTCAATTCCCCTCTGATGTCCTGAAAGAGTTTTGATTTCGGTGCCGGTTTCTAGGTTCCACAATTTAATAGTTTTATCGCTTCCTGCGGATGCTAAAATTTTGCCGTCAGGGGCGAAACTGACGCTGGTGACGGCACCTTGATGTCCGAGAAAAGTTTTGATTTCGCGGCCGTTTTGTGCATTCCACAATTTAACAGTGCGATCGCTGCTACCGGAGGCAACAGTTTTGCCGTCGGGCGAGAAACTCGCACTGAAAACCTGACGGCGGTGACTTTCCAGAACTTTCGGTTCGATGCCGGTGAGGTTCCAGAGTCGTACCGTGCGATCGGTACCTGCCGTTGCCAAAGTGCGGCCGTCGGGACTGAAACTAAGGCTGGCAACCCTGCCACTGTGTCCTTTGAGCGTTTGCGGCTCGATGTCTCCTAACTGCGATAAATTCCACAATTTGACGGTGCTGTCTTCGCTAGCGGTAGCCAGAGTTGGGCGGAGGCTGCCTCTGGGACTGAATTTGACGTTCCAGACTTGCCTGCTGTGGGCTTGCAGGGTTTTGAGGAGAGTCAGGTTTTTGACATCCCACAGCTTGACTAAACCGTCTTCACCAGCGGATGCGAGGGTTTTGCCGTCGTCGGAGAAACTAACACTTCTGACAGCATTGGTATGGCCCGTCAGCGTTGCGATTTCCGTTCCGTCTGCTGGATTCCAAAGTTTGACAGTGCGATCGCTACCCGAAGATGCGATCGCCAACCCGTCGGGCGAAAAAGTGACGCTTGTTGCCCAGCCCCTATGCCCAGTAAAGGTTTGGAGCAAAGTGCCGTCTGCTGGATTCCAGAGTTTGACAGTGCCGTCGGAACCCGAAGATGCGATCGCCAACCCGTCGGGAGCAAAACTGACTCCTCTCACCCAGCCCCTATGCCCCGTAAGCGTTCTAATTTGTGTGCCGTTTTCGATGTTCCAGAGTTTGATAGTAGCATCGTCGCTAGCAGATGCGATCGTCTTGCCGTCAGGTGAGAAACTGACAGTCCAAACGTTGTCTCCGTGTCCGGTGAGCGTTCTGAGCAAGATGCCGTCTGGGTTCCAGAGTTTGACGGTATCGTCTTCGCTAGCGGATGCGAGGATTTTGCCATCGGGCGAGAAAACGACGTTTCTGACGTTAGCTTGGTGGCCAAGGAGTTGATCGCGCTCTCGGATGCTGTAAATTGCTTGTTGGAGGGCGATGGATACTTGCATCTTAGTTTCGGATTTTGCCGGACTCAATGCCTCTAATTTTTTAAGTTTATGTGCTGCAAGCAGTGCTTCGATCAGTGCTGGAAAAGGGTTTGAGGCTAAAGTTGTCTTTGACGACAAACTTTCGAGGACTATTTTGGTTTCTGCGAGTTCTCGATCGGCTTTAATTACTTGCAATTGTACGGCGATAGCTGCTGCTAAAGATATCCCTAAAATTGTCGAGCCGATCGCAATTATTTTTCTAGCTTGTTTTTTAGCTAACGTTAACTCTGTTTTAGCTTGATGCTGGGCCAGACTTAAAGTTTCATTAGCTTGTGTCAATATTTGACTTTCCTCAGCTTGCAGTGCAAAAGCCAATTCAACTTCTCGCTTTTCCAAATCCTGAGCCGCCGCTAAAAAGCGGTAATCGAGATGGCTTAAACTTTGATATTTTGCCCATTCCAAAGCTTCTTGCAGCGCCTGACCCCGCAGCAGCCGCGAATCATCCTCAAAATTGGCAGCATTCCAAGCATTAAAACTTTCCGAATAAGGTCGCAGCTTTCCCAACTGTTTTTCCACCCATTCAAGATTGAAAACTTCGGCATAAATTCGGTTATAAACTTTTAGTTTTCCCTGTTGTTGCACCACTAAACCTGACAGTCGCAATTCTGTTTGTTCGGGACTGCCATCAGCAAGAACCCCCCCCAGCCCCCCCTTGCTAAGGGGGGGAGTAAGAGTGGCTATTTCTTGCTCTCCCAGGGGTGAAGCAGCAGCATTTAGCCCCCCCTTAGCAAGGGGGGCTGTTTCATTCTCAGAAAAACCAGGGTTTTGTAGGGGCGGTGCCCCCGTGCCCGCCCAGCCGATAGACGATCGGGTAGGGGTTTCAGATATCGGGGCAACCACGGGGGGATTGCCCCTACAAGAGAATGAAACAGCCCTGCCCTTAGCCAGGGGGGGTTGGGGGGGGTGCGCGGATTCCAAAATTTGCTGGTAAAGCCCCAATAACTGCCCCGCTTTTTGCTGATTTCTCAAAAGTCGATCGCGAATAGTTTTCAAATGTTCAGGCTCATCCTGAGACTCCCAATTCTCCACAACCCGCAACCTCACCAACCCCTCAACTCCCTCCTCCTCTTCCTCTGTGGAACAGGCATCCTGCCTGTCTGTGGTGGTGGAACAGGCATCCTGCCTGTCTGTGGTGGTGGAACAGGCATCCTGCCTGTCTGTGGTGGTGGAACAGGCATCCTG
>NZ_JAUBUJ010000085.1:0-5496 GCF_036705405.1 Microcoleus sp. B13-B6 | reverse complement strand
CCTGTCTTTCTCAGCGCCCTCTGCGCCTCTGCGGTTAACTCTCTTTAACTCCTTTTCCAGCATTAACTTGCACAGCTTTTGCGTCAAAAAAGGTTGTCCCCCCGTCCAATCCAAAATATCTGCGATCGCACTTTCAGGATTAGCAACTTGCCCCCGCCAACCATCAATCAAAGGCTGCACTTCATCAATCTGAAAACCGCGTAAATTTATCGCCTTACCAATATTAAAAGGAGTTTGAGTTTTATCCGCAATCAAATCCGAAGGAGTCGCCACTCCCAACAAAGCAAATGTGATCCGCTGATATTTTGGCACATCCACTCGTCGGTTATAGAAAAACCGAATTAAAGCAAAAAAATCATCCAGGGGAAAATTCATGCTCAAAACTCTGTCAATTTCATCTACAAAAATTACAATATTTTGTTCAATTTCTACTAATAAAACTTCCTCAATAAACAAACTCAACCGCTGCACGGGTGACAAAAATTCCCGCTGCTCTTTCCACCAAGCCCGCCATTGAAATTTTTTGCCAAGCTGATAGCTGCTTACCAGAGATTGCACGAGTCCGGCATACCACTTTTCTGCCGTTACATCTTCCTTGCCAATTCCGGTTAGGTCAATAAAAGCACAGAGAAACCCTTCCGCTTGCAGTCTTTGCATCGTCCGCACCCGCAAGCTTGATTTGCCCATCTGCCGCGAGTTCAGCACGTAACAAAACTGACCTGCTTTCAAACCTTCGTAAAAGTCTGAGTCTGCTTGTCGCATTACATAGCTGGAGGCATCAATTGGAAGACTACCGCCTACGTGATATTCATAATTAGCTGGATACTCTCTCATAATTGCCATCATCAAAATCTTGGTGTGATTATAGGATAACTGCCTTACAATTACCCATTACCCCTTACCCATTACCAGTGTCTTATAACTAGCAACTTGAGTTATTTACAGATTTGGCTAAATTTTCTAGCCTCTTCGGGATGAGAAGCCAAATAATCTTCCAGCCACAAACAACCCCGCCCGATCGAATTATCGAGATCGAGTTCTAATTTCCACAACTTGATAGTATTGTCAAGCCCAGCAGAAGCTAGTGTTTTACCATCTGGACTAAACATAACGCTAGTAACTCTGTTGAGGTGTCCTTCTAGGGTTGATATTTCCAGACCAGTTTCTACATTCCACACCCTCACAGTACCATCTTCACTAGAGGAAGCTAAAATTTTGCCATCCGGACTGAAACTGACAGTAAATACCTCAGATAAATGTCCTTCTAGGGTAAGCAATAATCTGCCATTTTCTGCATTCCATAGTTTGACTGTACCATCATCACCACCAGAAGCTAAGATTTTACTATTTGGACTAAAACTAACGGTCTGTACCCAACCGCTATGGGCGGAAAAAGCCCACGTTAAAGTAGCTGTTTTTAAATTTAATAGTCTTAGATCACCGTTATTACAAGCCACAGCTAGAGCTTTTCCATCTGGACTAAAACTTAAATCAGTGACAATACGAGGTTCTCTAAAGGTTTTCAGCAACCTACCCTCTGCTACATTCCAAAGTTTTACAGTACGATCATCACCGCCAGAGGCTAAGGTTTTCCCATCTGGACTAAAGCGAACGCTCCTGACCCAACCACTATGATCGTTGAGGGTTTTTAGTAATCGACCATCTTGAACATTCCACCACTTAAGTGTGTTGTCAACACTGCCGGAAGCTAACATATTACCATCGGGACTAAAACTAACACTTAGCATCGGCTCTTGATGACCGTTAAGAGTTTGGAGTAAAGTGCCATTTTTGATATTCCATAGCTTTATTTTAGAATCGTCGCTACCGGAAGCAATAATCTTACCATCGGGACTAAAACTTATTGATCGAATATTATCGCTATTTCTTTTAATGGTTTGCGGTTCCCTAACTTCTAAATTCCAGAGCTTGATTGCGCTATCATAACTTCCAGAAACAAGAGTTTTGCTATCTGGACTAAAAGCGATACTCTCAATTTTACCGTCATGTCCTTTAAGAAGTTGCGGGTCGGTTCTGTTGTCGTTTATATCTTCTAAATTCCACAACTTTACGGTACTATCCGAACTGATAGTTGCTAGAGTTTTGCCATCTGGACTAAAAATTGCACTCCAGACAGCCCTGCGATGAGTAGGGAGGTTTTGCAGTAAAGTTTTATCTGCTACATTCCATAGTTTCACTATGCCTTCTTGATCGGCTGAAGCTAAAGTTTTACCATCGGGACTAAAACTGACACTTATGGTATTTACTTGATGACCTTCCAGAGTATTTACAAGGGTTCCATCGCCAATATTCCACAGCCTCACGGTTCTATCCCAACTTGTAGAAGCGAGAGTTTTACCATCGGGACTCAAACTAATATGGGTAACGGCACGGGTATGTCCTTTCAGAGTTTTTAATAACGTACTATCTGTTGCTTTCCACAACTTGATAGTACCATCGTGGCTACAGGAAGCGAGAATTTTACCATCGGGACTAAAACTAACAGTTCTTATCCAGTCATTATGAGCGTTAATAGTTTTAATTAAACGGCTATGCCTTACATCCCACAACTTAACCGTACCATCTTCACTACTAGAAGCCAAAATATTGCCATTAGGATGAAAACTTACACTCGTAACTCTAGTAGTACGTCCGGTCAGGGTTGATATTAATCTAGCTGGTCTAGCATTCCACAGTTTTACCGTACCATCCTCGCTAGCAGAAGCAAAAATTTTGCCATCGGGACTGAAAGTTACACTTCTGACACCGCTACTATGACCAACGGCGCGATCGCGTTCTCTAACATGATATATTGCCTGTTGCAGTGCCCTCATTACCTGCATTTGCGTATCGTTGCTGGCTGATTTTTCTAATTTTTTCATCTGCTGCGCTGCTTGTAATGCTTTCAACAGTGCTTCAAAAGGATCGGAAACCAAAGCTGCTTTAGAGAATAAAGTTTGCAGGACTACTTGTCGTTGGGCTAGTTCCTGTTGAGCTTTTTTTACTTGTAATTGGATGGAGATTGCTGTGATTACAGAAATTCCCAAAACTACAGAACCCATCGCAATGATCCGGGTAGCCCTGCGCTTGGCTTGAGTAAATTCTACTTTTGCTTGTTGTTGAGCTGAAACTAAGGTATCATTCGCTTTAGCTAATATGTGACCTTCTTCTTCTTTAACAGCTAAAGCCTGTTGAACTTCACGCTTTTCCAAATCTTGAGATGCTGCTAAGAAGCGGTAATCCAGATGGCTTAAATTTTTATCTATCGACCATTCCAGAGCCTCTTGCAGCGCATTTCCCCGCAGCAGCCGCGAATTATCCTCAAAATTAGCCACAGCCCAAGCATTAAAAGTTTCCGAATAAGGCCGCAGCTTTCCTAACTGTTTTTCCACCCATTCCAGATTAAAAACTTCGGCATAAATGCGGTTGTAAACTGTTAATTTTCCCTGCTGTTGCACCACTAAACCAGACAGGCGCAACTCGGTTTGTTCGGGACTGCCATCGGCAAGAACCCCCAGGGGTAGGCACGGGGGCACTACCCCTACAAAACCCTGGTTTTCCTCGGTTTGGGGGGGATTCGCCGATTCCAAGATTTGCTGGTAAAGCCCTAATAACTGTCCGGCTTTTTGCTGATTTCTTAACAGGCGATCGCGAATAGTTTTCAAATGCTCCGGCTCATCCTGAGACTCCCAATTCTCAACAACCCGCAACCTCACCAACCCCGCAACTCCCTCCTCCTCTGTGGAACAGGCATCCTGCCTGTCTCTCTCTGCGCCCTCAGCGCCTCTGCGGTTAACTCTCTTCAACTCATTTTCCAACACCAACTTGCACAGCTTTTGCGTCAAAAAAGGTTGTCCCCCCGTCCAATCTAGTATTTGGGCGATCGCATTTTCAGGATTGGCAACTCGTCCTTGCCAGCCGTCAATTAAAGGCTGCACTTCATCAAGTTTAAAGCCGTCTAAATGTATCGCTTTACCAATATTAAAAGGAGTTTGAGTTTTGTCGGCAATCAAATCTGAAGGTGTTGCCACTCCTAGCAGCGCAAAAGTCAGTTTGCGGTAGAGAGGATTGTCAACTCTTCGATTGTAAAACCAACGAATTAGAGCAAAAAACTCATCCGCAGAAAAGTTCATACTCAACACTCGATCTATCTCGTCAATAAAAATAACTATATTTTGGGAAATCTCAACTAAAATAACTTCTTCAATAAACAAATTAAATCGCTGGAGAGGTGATAATAAATCCCGGCGATCGCGCCACCAATTCCGCCAATTAATTTGATTGCTTAGCTGGCAGCTACTCACCAAAGAATTAATCATTCCCGCATACCATTTTTCAGGAGTGACATCTTCCTTGCCAATACCAGTTAAATCGATACAAGCGCAAACAGTACCTTCAGCTTGCAGTCTTTGCATCGTCCGCACCCGCAAACTAGATTTGCCCATTTGCCGCGAATTCAGCACGTAACAAAACTCACGGGCCTTCAAACCTTCGTAAAAGTCCAAGTCTGCTTGCCGCATCACGTAACTCGACGCATCTGCTGGGAGACTCCCGCCAATCTGATATTCATCGCTAACTGGAAATTCTTTCATCATTGCCTGCACCCAAATCTAGATTAGATTGTACGATCGCCAACCTGACTATGTAGAGATTTACCAAACAACCTGACTTTTACTGATTTTTAGGACTTACGAATCGGTGGTCAGAAACCGGGTTTTTTCCGAAAAGACGCCTTGTAGCCAACAGATTAGGTCAAAAACCCGGTTTCTTTGGTCTGATGCCTGAGTCCTGATTTTTATGATGCTTTGTCAGGATGCACCTGATTTTTCCCTATAAATTCAAAGCCTGAAGCTATTTATCAGTTCCTATAATACCTGATTTTATCACCATTGCGGTTCGCTAGTTTTAGCAAGAAACTGATAACAGGAAGCGAAAAGGGAAGCAAAAAAATATAAATACCCACCATTACTTCCTAAATAAACCAATTAGTTGGGAATACAAAGGAGAAAATGAAATTGATATATACGGTACTCAATTTAATGACAACAACACTGATAACGGCGGTAAGTTTCACAAATCATTAGTGGGAACTAATCAAGCTGACAAAATCTATGGCAAAGCAGGAAATTACATATTGTCGGGTTTTGGTGGCAACGACGACCTGTGAGGCGGCACTGGCAACGACGACTTTCATTTCAAGATCGGGCGAAATTTTGTATCAATTACCAAACAAGAAGGAGTAATCAAAATGGCGAGCGCACCTATTCTCACAAGAGACAAGTACAGCACTAAAAAGGCTGGCCTCATTGACATCGACATAAATATTGAGGATTCTGAAAAGGCTGGCCTCATTGAGATCGACATAAATATTGGCGATTCGGAAACTGTCGATGCGATTGACGACGACAGCGATGATTCTGAAACTGTTGATTTGATTGACGACGACAGCGATGATTCGGAAACTGTTGATTTGATTGACGACGACAGCGATGATTC